>JAKISM010000008.1 GCA_021648585.1 Devosiaceae bacterium
TCCGCATATGGGATCGCTTACATTTTGCCGTATTTACTCAGGCAAGCTAGAGCAAGGCTCAATGGTTGAAAATACCGTTAAGGGCAAGCGTGAACGTGTTGGTCGTATGTTTGAAATGCACTCAAATTCTCGTGAGCAAATTTCAGAAGCGTTTGCTGGTGATATTGTGGCAATCGTTGGTCTTAAAGACACAACAACAGGTGACACTCTTTCAGTTGCTAGTTCGCCAGTTATTTTGGAGCGTATGGAATTTCCTGATCCAGTTATTGAGATTGCAGTTGAACCAAAAACTAAAGCTGACCAAGAGAAAATGGGCATTGCGCTAAATCGCTTGGCGGCAGAAGATCCTAGTTTTAGAGTTAAATCAGATGAAGAGAGCGGGCAGACAATTATTGCTGGCATGGGTGAATTGCATCTTGATATTTTGATTGATCGTATGAAGCGTGAATTTGGTGTTGAAGCAAATATTGGTCAACCTCAAGTTGCTTATCGTGAGACTATTACTCGCTCAACTGATATTGATTATACCCACAAAAAACAATCTGGTGGTTCTGGTCAGTTTGCTCGTGTTAAAATGACTATTGAGCCAAATGAAGTAGGGATCGGTTTTACCTTTGAATCAAAAGTTGTTGGTGGTAATGTTCCAAAAGAATATATTCCGGGTGTTGAAAAAGGTATCAAGAGCGTAATGGGCGCTGGTATTTTAATCGGCTTCCCTATTATTGACGTAAAAGTAACGCTTAATGATGGTGCTTATCATGATGTTGATAGTTCGGTTCTGGCTTTTGAGATAGCTGGTCGTGCAGGTTTTCGTGAAGCTTTAGCTCAAGCAGGGCCAAAAATACTTGAGCCTGTAATGAAGGTTGAAGTTGTAACGCCTGAAGACTATATGGGTGATGTCATTGGTGATCTTAATTCACGCCGTGGACAAATTCAGGGCACTGAAAGCCGTGGTATTGCTCAAGTAATTAATGCGTATGTACCACTTGCCAATATGTTTGGTTATGTAAATAATTTGCGCTCCATGAGTCAGGGTCGCGCACAATATACTATGGTGTTTGATCACTATGAACAGGTACCCAAAGCGGTTGCCGTCGAAGTTATGGAAAAATATTCCTGATTTTGAATAAATTAATTAGATTAGAAGGTTGGCTCTTAGAGCTAATGAAAACGGAGAAAGAAAAATGGCTAAAGAAAAATTTGATCGCAGTAAGCCACACTGTAACGTCGGTACAATTGGTCACGTTGATCATGGTAAAACAACTCTAACTGCTGCTATTTCTAAGGTTTTAGCTGAAGCAAGTGGTGGCGTAGCAACTGCATTTGACGAAATTGATAAAGCTCCTGAGGAAAAAGCTCGTGGCATTACAATTTCAACTGCTCACGTTGAATATGAAACAGAAAATCGTCACTATGCGCACGTTGATTGTCCTGGTCACGCCGATTATGTAAAAAATATGATTACTGGTGCAGCGCAAATGGATGGTGGTATCCTTGTTGTATCAGCAGCTGATGGCCCAATGCCTCAAACCCGTGAGCATATCTTGTTGGCGAAACAGGTTGGTGTTCCAGCTATGGTAGTGTTCCTAAATAAAGTTGATCAAGTAGATGACGAAGAGCTACTTGAGCTTGTTGAAATGGAAATTCGTGAATTGCTTGATATGTATGATTTCCCAGGTGACGATATTCCAATCATTCGTGGCTCAGCTCTTGCGGCTGTTGAAGGTCGTGATGACGAAATTGGCAAAAACGCAATTCTTGAACTAATGAAAGCAGTTGATGAATATATTCCACAACCTGCTCGTCCAATTGATAAACCGTTCCTAATGCCGATTGAAGATGTTTTCTCAATCTCAGGTCGTGGTACAGTTGTTACTGGTCGTGTTGAGCGTGGTGTTATTAACGTTGGTGATGAAATTGAAATCGTTGGCATTAAAGAAACACAAAAAACAACCTGTACTGGTGTTGAAATGTTCCGCAAGCTGCTCGATAGAGGTGAAGCTGGTGATAATATTGGTGCGCTTATTCGTGGTATTGATCGTGAGCAAGTTGAACGTGGTCAAGTGCTTTGTGCACCGGGATCAGTTAATCCGCACACAAAATTCATTGCAGAAGCTTATATTTTGACAAAAAATGAAGGTGGTCGTCATACTCCATTCTTCACAAATTATCGCCCACAATTTTACTTCCGTACAACAGACGTTACAGGTGTTGTAACTCTTAAAGACGGTGTGGAAATGGTTATGCCGGGTGATAATGTTGAAATTAATGTTGAACTTATCGTTCCAATCGCCATGGAAGAGAAACTACGTTTCGCTATTCGTGAAGGCGGAAGAACAGTTGGTTCAGGTGTTGTTGCTAAAATCGTTGATTAAGTGAATAGTTAGATATTTTGATGTGGCGCATAAGTGCCGCATCACTTTAACAGTTAGAAAAGAAGACAGATGAATTCTCAAAACATTCGCATAAGGCTTAAAGCGTTTGACCATCGTGTGCTAGATAGCTCAACACGTGAAATCGTCAATACGGCGAAGCGTACAGGTGCTCAAGTTCGTGGTCCAATTCCATTGCCAACGAGAATTGACAAATATACCGTCAATCGCTCACCGCACGTGAATAAGAAAAGTCGTGAACAATTTGAAATTCGCACACATAAGAGGCTTTTGGATATTATTGATCCAACACCGCAAACTGTTGATGCACTTATGAAACTAGATCTTGCCTCTGGTGTAGATGTAGAAATTAAACTTTAGGCATTTGCTTCTTGGTTTTTCCTTGAAGTAGAAAATGCAAAAATTATAACAAGAGAATGGTTTTATTACTAAAATTATCTCTTAAGCTTGAAAGAAGGTAGAAGTGATGCGCTCTGGATTGATCGCTCAGAAGCTGGGAATGACCCGCATATTTAACGAGGACGGAACTCTTATTCCTGTCACCGTTTTGGGTCTGCAAAACTGCCAAGTGGTAGCTCAGCGAACTGTAGATAAAGATGGCTATACCGCTTTGCAACTTGGAGCTGGTGCCGCAAAAGTTAAGAACACACCAAAAGCTCAGCGTGGGCAATTTGCAGTGGCTAAAGTTGAGCCAAAGCGCCACGTTGGTGAATTTCGTGTTAGTGCTGAAAACCTTATTGAAGTTGGATCATCTATGCTTGCTGATCATTTTAAAGAAGGTCAGTTAGTTGATGTAACGGGCACGTCGATTGGTAAGGGTTTTGCTGGCGCAATGAAACGTCACAATTTTAGCGGACTTCGTGCAACTCACGGTGTTTCAATCTCTCACAGATCGCATGGCTCAACTGGTAACTCACAAGATCCGGGTAAAGTTTTCAAAGGTAAGAAAATGGCTGGTCACATGGGTGATGAGCGGGTAACTACGCAAAATGTTGAAGTCGTTAAAACCGATGTTGAACGTGGTCTTATCATGGTTAAAGGTTCTGTTCCGGGATCAAAAGGTGGTTGGATTAGAGTTCAAGACGCTGTGAAAAAGCCAAGTCCAAAAGATGTTGCATTTCCGGGTTCTTTCAAAGCTCCTGAAGTTAAAGCAGAAGCTGCTCCTAAAGAAGCTCCTAAAGAAACTGTTACAAATGAAGCTGTTGATGGAGGGCAAGAATAATGGAACTTAAAGTTACAACTCTTAGCGGCAAAGCTTCTGGTAAAATTGATTTGAATGAGAAATTGTTTGGTCTTGAGCCTAGACAAGATATTCTTCAACGTATGGTTCGTTATCAATTAGCAAAACGCCAAGCTGGTACGCACGATGTTAAGAACCGCTCAGAAATCCGTGGTTCAATGAGAAAATTTGTACCGCAAAAAGGGTCGGGCGGCGCACGTCACTCAACCAGAAAAGCTAATCTTTTTAGAGGTGGTGGCCGTGCTTTTGGTCCAACCCCAAGATCACATGCTTTTGTTCTACCGAAAAAAGTCCGTGCATTAGCGCTAAAACATGCGCTTAGTGCAAAGGCAAAAGCTGGAGAGTTAATCATACTTGATAAAGCAGAAGCAAAAGACGCTAAAACTTCTAGCGCAAGAAAATTATTTGAAACTCTTGGTTTGAGCAATGCTCTTATTATTGATGGTGCAGAACTAAATAAGAATTTCTCCCTTGGTGCGCAAAACGTACCGATGATCGATGTTCTTCCAGTTCAGGGTATTAATGTTTATGATATTTTACGTCGTAATAAGCTTGTTTTAACTAAAGCTGCGATTGAAGCTTTGGAGGCACGACTAGCATGAGTAAAACCTCAAATTACGACATTATCCGCAACCCAGTTGTTACAGAAAAATCAACCATTGCTTCTGAAAATAACCAAGTAGTGTTTGATGTAGCAATCGATGCAACTAAGCCACAAATTAAAAAGGCTGTTGAAGCATTGTTTTCTGTTAAGGTAAAATCAGTAAATACAAATATTCGCAAAGGCAAAACGAAGCGTTTTCGTGGAATTAAAGGCCGTCGAATTGATGTTAAAAAAGCAATAGTCACTCTTGTTGATGGTCAACATATCGACATTGCGACAGGTCTATAGGCGAGGAATAGATAATGGCATTAAAGCAATATAATCCAACTTCGCCAGGTAGGCGCGCTCTTATCGGTATTGACCGTTCAGAGCTTCATAATGGCAAGCCAGTCAAGAAATTGACAGAAGGTCTCAGCAAATCAGGTGGTCGCAATAATAGAGGTCGCATTACATCACGTCGTCGTGGTGGCGGTCATAAGCGCACATATCGTTTGATTGATTTTAAGCGCACAAAATATGATGTGATAGGCACTGTTGAGCGAATTGAATATGATCCAAACCGCACAGCTTTCATTGCACTAATTACTTATGATGATGGTGAGCAAGCATATATTGTGGCACCTCAACGTCTTGGGGCAGGGGATAAAGTTATCTCTTCTCGTGATGCTGTTGACGTTAAGCCAGGCAATACTATGCCGCTTGAAAGAATGCCAGTTGGAACAATCGTTCATAATATTGAGATGAAACCGGGCAAAGGGGCACAGGTTGCTCGCTCAGCTGGTGCTTATGCACAATATGTTGGTCGTGATCAGGGTTGGGCAACTTTGCGTCTTAATTCTGGTGAGCAACGTAAAGTTCATGGAACTTGTCTTGCAACTGTTGGTGCAGTCTCAAATCCAGATCACTCGAACACCAATCTTGGTAAAGCTGGCCGTAATCGCTGGCTCGGCAGACGCCCATCAGTTCGTGGTGTTGCCATGAACCCAGTAGATCACCCGCATGGTGGTGGTGAAGGGCGTACTTCTGGTGGTCGTCACCCAGTTTCTCCTTGGGGTCAGCCAACTAAGGGTAAGAGAACTCGTAGTAATAAATCAACCGATCAATTTATTGTTCGCTCCCGTCACGCTAAGAAGAAGGGCAGATAGAATATGACTCGCTCTGTTTGGAAAGGCCCATTTGTTGATGGGTATTTATTAAAAAAAGCCGAAAAAAGCCGTGAAAGCGGCCGCAATGAGGTTATTAAAATTTGGTCACGTCGCTCAACGATTTTGCCTCAATTTGTAGGTCTAACATTTGGCGTTTATAATGGCAGAAAACATATCCCTGTAAATATTTCAGAAGATATGATTGGTCATAAGTTTGGTGAATTTGCACCAACTCGTACCTTTTATGGTCATACGGCTGACAAGAAGGTTAAGAGGGTTTAATCATGAGCAAACCAAAAACATTACGTGCCCTAAAAGATAATGAAGCAAAAGCGGTTTTGCGCTCAGTTCGCACATCCCCGCAAAAGCTTAATCTTGTAGCTCAGCAAATTCGTGGTTTAAAAGTTCAAAAAGCATTAGATGATCTTTCATTCTCACCAAAGCGAATTGCAGGAGCGGTTAGAAAGACATTAGAGAGTGCCATTGCTAACGCTGAAAATAATCATAACCTTGAACTAGATGCTTTGGTAGTTGCTGAAGCCTATGTCGGAAATTCTTTGGTAATGAAACGTTTTCGTGCACGTGGTCGTGGTAAATCAGCACAAGTTCAAAAACCTTTTGCGCACTTAACTATTGTTGTGCGTGAAGTTGAGGAGACCGTATAATGGGTCAGAAGATAAATCCAATTGGCTTGCGCCTCGGTATTAATCGCACATGGGAATCTCGTTGGTTCGCCAATAAGGGTGAATATGGTGCATTGTTGCAAGAGGATCTTAAAATCCGCAAAATGCTCAAAAAAGAGCTAAAGCAAGCAGGAGTTTCAAAGATTACTATTGAGCGCCCACACCGTAAATGTCGTGTATTTATTCATACTGCACGCCCCGGTATTGTTATTGGCAAAAAGGGCGCTGATATTGAAAAGCTAAAGGGCAAAGTTAAGGAATTTACTGAAAGCGATGTTAATATTAATATTGTTGAAGTCCGTAAGCCTGAAGTTGATGCTAACCTTGTTGCGCAAGGTATTGCACAACAGCTTGAACGCCGTGTGGCATTTCGTCGTGCAATGAAGCGAGCAGTGCAAACAGCAATGCGTATGGGTGCTGGTGGTATTCGTGTTAATGTTGCAGGTCGCTTAGGTGGAACAGATATTGCTCGTACAGAATGGTATCGTGAGGGTAGAGTTCCTCTTCATACTTTGCGTGCTGATATTGATTATGGCGTTGCAGAAGCAGATACAACTTATGGTATTATTGGTATCAAAGTTTGGATTTATAAAGGTGATGTAATGGAACATGACCCTTCAGCTCACGAGCGTCGTGCAAGCGAAGCAGGTGGTCCTGGTCAAAAACAACAACGTCGCCAAGATACGGCCAAAAGATAGGAATAGGTGAAATATGTTACAACCAAAACGCACTAAATTCCGTAAAGCCCATAAAGGGCGCATTCATGGGGTTGCCAAAGGTGGTTATACGCTAACTTTTGGTCAGTTTGGACTTAAAGCACTCGAGCCTGAGCGTATTACGGCTCGTCAAATTGAGGCAGCACGTCGTGCAATGACACGTCATATGAAACGTGCTGGTCGTGTGTGGATTAGGGTTTTTCCTGATGTGCCAGTTTCAAAGAAGCCTACAGAAGTTCGTATGGGTAAAGGTAAGGGGTCTGTTGAATATTGGGCGGCTCGAGTTCATCCCGGACGAGTAATGTTTGAATTAGACGGTGTTAGCGAAGAAGTAGCTCGTGAAGCACTAAGACTTGCAGCAATGAAGCTGCCAATTAAAACGCGGTTTGTTAGCCGCATTGCCGATTAAGGGGCTTAAAAGATGAAAGCCAGTGACGTAAGAGCTAAAACTATTGATGAGCTCAAAGACACATTAGTTGCACTAAAGAAAGAGCAGTTTAACTTGCGCTTTCAAAGAGCAACACAACAATTAGAATCAACTTCTCGGGTTAGAGAAGTGCGTCGTGATATTGCACGTGTAAAGACGGTGCTTGCTGAACAAAGCAAAAGCTTAGAAACGAGTTAAGATATGCCAAAACGAATTTTACACGGAACAGTAGTTTCGGACAAAAATGAAAAAACAATCGTGGTACGAGTAGAGCGTCGCTTTACTCACCCACTATTAAAGAAAACGGTTCGCCGTTCCAAGAAGTACCATGCGCACGATGAATCAAATGCGATTAAAACTGGCGAAATGGTGTCTATTCAGGAATGTGTTCCGATTTCAAAGAATAAGCGCTGGAGAGTTATCTCTACAGCTTAATGAGTAATAATTTAGGTCGCGGTAAATCATAGTGATAATCCGCAATTAATAAAGGGCATCAAGAAAATGATTCAGATGCAAACAAATTTAGAGATAGCCGATAATTCAGGCGCTCGTCGTGTAATGTGCATCAAGGTGCTAGGCGGTTCACACCGTAAATATGCATCTGTTGGTGATATTATTGTGGTATCCATCAAAGACGCTATTCCACGTGGAAAAGTGAAAAAAGGTCAAGTGATGAAAGCTGTTGTGGTTCGCACCGCTTTTGAAATTCGTCGCAATGATGGTACTGTAATTCGCTTTGATAAAAATGCAGCAGTTTTGATAAATGCTAACCAAGAGCCTATTGGCACTCGTATTTTTGGCCCAGTGCCACGTGAATTGCGTGCAAAGAAGCATATGAAAATTATTTCTCTTGCGCCGGAGGTGCTATAAAATGGCCGCTAAAATTAAAAAAGGCGACAAGGTTGTCGTTCTAACAGGTAAAGATCAAGGTAAAACTGGCGAGATTTTAGAAATTATCGTCAATAAAAACCGTGCTTTAGTTCAAGGTGTAAACATGATGCGCCGTCATACTAAGCAAACACAATCTCAAGAAGCTGGCATATATTCTAAAGAAGCTTCAATTCATCTTTCTAACTTGGCTTTTGCTGATCCAAAAGATGGTAAGCCAACCAGAGTTGGATTTCAAATTAAAGACGGCGTGAAAACAAGATTCGCCAAACGTAGTGGAGAAACTATCGATGGCTAATATATATATCCCACGTCTTCGCACAGAATATAATGATGTTATTCGTGCTAAAATGACTAAAGAATTTGGTTATAAAAACCCAATGCAAGTTCCACAGCTTGATAAGATTGTCCTCAATATGGGGGTTGGTGAAACTGTAGCTGATACTAAGAAAATTAAATCAGCTGCTGCTGATATGGAACTGATTGCTGGTCAAAAACCAATCATCACTTATGCACGCAAATCTATTGCTGGTTTTAAGGTGCGTGAAGATATGCCGCTTGGCGTTAAAGTAACATTGCGCAAAAGCCGTATGTACGATTTTGTAGATCGGTTTGTAAATATCGCATTGCCTCGTGTTCGAGATTTTCGTGGGCTTAACGCAAAAAGTTTTGATGGGCGTGGCAATTTCGCAATGGGTATTAAGGAACATATCGTGTTTCCTGAAATTGATTATGAGAAAGTAGATCAGATGTGGGGCATGGATATTATTGTTTGTACCACTGCAAAAACTGATGAAGAAGCACGTGCTCTTCTTGCTGCTTTCAAGTTTCCCTTCATTCAATAATTGAGTGGATATAAAAAGGACTAAATGAATGGCTAAGACTAGCTCGATTGAAAAAAATAAAAAACGCATATTGCTCTCAAAGCAATATGCAGGCAAGCGTTCAGCGCTCAAAGCAATTATCAATGATAAAGCTTTGCCATTAGATGAGCGTTTTAAGGCAACCATTACGCTTTCTGAATTGCCGCGTAATGCGTCTCCTGTTCGGGTGCGTAATCGTTGTGAAGTTAGCGGTCGTCCACGTGGTTATTATCGTAAATTAAAATTAAGCCGCATCGCATTACGCGAACTTGGTAATTTTGGTCAAATTCCTGGCCTCGTTAAGTCAAGCTGGTAAGGAGAAAATAATATGGCTCTTTCTGATCCAATCGGTGATATGTTAACTCGCATTAGAAACGCACATATGCGTTTGCGTGATAATGTTGTTACACCTGCTTCAACATTACGTGGTAGTGTTTTAGATGTTCTAAAATCTGAAGGTTTTATTCGTGACTATTCAGAAACAAAATTTGATAATGGCTCTTCTGAATTTAGTATTGAGTTAAAATACCTTGATGAAGAACCCGTTATTCGTGAATTACAGCGTGTATCACGTCCCGGTCGTCGTGTTTATGCATCTGTAAAAAATATACCACTAGTTGCAAATGGACTAGGTGTTTCAATCTTAAGTACGCCAAAAGGCGTTATGGCAGATCATGAAGCTCGTTCAAAGAATGTTGGTGGTGAAGTATTGTGCCGCGTCTTCTAGTGAAGTCGATCGGTGTTAAAAAGAAAACAAGGTAGACCTGAAAAAGGTTGAACCAAGAAGGTTTGAAAATATGTCACGTACTGGCAAACAACCCGTTAAGTTAAATGGCGCAAGCGTCACGATTAATAATAAAACGGTAACAGCAAAAGGTCCAAAGGGCGAGCTCAGTGTCGAATTAATCGATGTTGTAAATGCTAAACAGACAGATGAAGGTATCGTAATTGAGCCGGTAAATGAAACCAAAGAAGCTCGTGCTGCTTGGGGAACATTCCGCTCGCTTGTGCAAAATATTGTTACAGGTGTTACGGAAGGTTTTGAGAAAAAACTAGCAATTAGTGGCGTTGGTTTTCGTGCTGCTATGCAAGGATCTGATATAAAACTGTTACTTGGTTTTTCTCATGATGTTATTTATAAAGCGCCAAGCGGAATAAAATTAGCAACTCCATCACCAACTGAAATTATTATTACTGGTATTGATAAACAACAAGTTGGACAAGTAGCTGCAAATATTCGTGCTTTTCGCCCGCCAGAGCCTTATAAGGGCAAAGGTGTACGTTATGCAGATGAATTTGTTTTCCGCAAAGAAGGCAAAAAGAAATAAATAGAAGAGATAATCTTTTCAAATTAAGGACTAGACTAAGATGGCAAATCGAAATAATACCACAAACCGCCGCAAGGCAAGAGTACGCAAGGCAGTTAAAGCTCGTGCCGCTGGTCGTCCTCGTCTTAGTGTTTTTCGCTCTGATAAAAATATTTATGCGCAAATCATTGATGATAGCACAGGCAACACATTAGTTGCGGCTTCAACATTGGATAGTGACATTAAATCAAAGATCAAAAAAGGCTCTTCACAAGAGGCGGCTACTGAGGCTGGTAAATTAATAGCTGAACGTGCTAAAAAAGCTAAAGTTAGTGAAGTGGTTTTTGATCGTGGAGCATATATTTTTCATGGTCGTGTAAAAGCTTTGGCAGATGGCGCTCGTGAAGCTGGGTTGAAGTTTTAGTAAAAAGATAAATTGAACAATTAGGTAAATGAAAGACAACCGATGAGAAAAGATCAAGAGCGTGAGAGCGAATTTGTAGATCGCCTAGTGCATATTAATCGTGTGGCCAAAGTGGTAAAGGGCGGTAAACGCTTTAGTTTTGCGGCACTCGTGGTGATTGGCGATCAAAAAGGTCGTGTAGGTTTTGGTCACGGCAAAGCTCGTGAAGTACCAGAAGCTATTCGTAAAGCAAGTGAACAAGCTAAGCGCCAGCTAATCCGTGTTCCATTGCGTGAAGCTCGCACTTTGCACCATGATGTAAAGGGACGTCACGGAGCTGGTAAAGTTATTTTACGTGCAGCGCCTCCTGGTACTGGTATTATTGCTGGTGGTCCAATGCGTGCAGTATTTGAAACGCTTGGCATTAATGATATTGTTGCGAAATCGCAAGGTAGTGCAAATCCATATAATATGATTAGAGCTACATTTGATGCGCTACAAAATGTTGATAGCCCTCGCTCAGTTGCTAATCGTCGTGGATTAAAAGTTTCAGAATTACAAGCTCGTCGCAGTGATGCAGGGGTTGATGCTTAATTTAGCAATAAATTGAGCTTAGGAGAAGATAATGGCTGATAAAACAGTAACAGTAAAACAAACCGGATCACCGATTCGTCGTGAAAAAAAACAGCGTGCAACACTTGTTGGTCTTGGACTAAATAAGATGAACCGCACTCGCACACTAAAAGATACTCCACAAGTACGTGGCATGATTAATAAAATCTCTCATCTCGTAAGCGTTGTTGACGAGAAGTAAGGTATTTTCAGCAAAAAGGGATAAGTGTACGCAGTTATCCGTTTAGAAAATGCAACAAAACAAAGACTTAGAGCCTAATTTTGATATATCAAAATAGAAGTCTCTAAAATTATAAAGGGTAAAAAAATGCGTTTGAACACAATTAGTGATAATGCTGGTGCAACAAAAAAGCGTATTCGTGTTGGACGAGGCATTGGTTCTGGTAAGGGAAAAACTGGTGGTCGTGGCATGAAGGGACAAAAGTCTCGTTCAGGTGTGGCTATTAAAGGTTTTGAAGGCGGGCAAATGCCACTTCACATGCGTATGCCAAAACGTGGTTTTAATAACCCGTTTGCTAAAAAACTCAATGCAGTACGCTTAGATAGAATTCAAAGAGCGATTGATGCAGGTAAACTTGACGCAAAAGCTGTTATTGACAGTGCGGCACTTGTTGCATCTGGTGTTATTCGTCGTGCAAAAGATGGCGTTCGTCTAATTGCTGGCGGTGAGTTTAGTGCTAAAAAAGTTACATTTAATGTTTTACACGCATCAAGCGGTGCTCTTAAAATAATTGAAGAAACTGGTGGCAAGGTGAATTTGCCTGAAGTTAAAGAAGCAAAAAAATAATATAGAAATTTACTAAAGGATATATAATGGCATCCGCAGCCGAACAACTGGCCAGCAACTTAAGTTTTGCCACCTTTGGTAAAGCCAAACAATTACAAAAACGCATCTGGTTTACGCTAGGTGCTTTGTTGATTTATCGGATTGGTACATATATTCCAATGCCGGGGATTGATCCCGATGCTTATGCGCAAACTTTTGAGCAAGCTTCGCAGGGTGTTGTTGGTTTATTTAATATGTTTGCGGGTGGTGCGGTTGAGCGTATGGCGATTTTTGCCCTCAACCTTATTCCATATATTACGGCATCTATTGTTATTCAGGTTCTTTCATCTTCTATGCCAAAGCTTGAAGCTCTTAAAAAAGAGGGCGGCGAGGCAGGACGTAGAAAAATCAACCAATATACTCGCTACCTCACAGTAGCTTTTTGTACCGTGCAAGCATACGGCATTGCCATTGGTCTAGAATCAAGCCCCGGTGTTGTGCTCGATCCGGGTTGGTTCTTTAGAATTTCAACAATGATTACGCTGGTTGGCGGCACTATGTTCTTGATGTGGTTAGGTGAACAAATCACGGCTCGTGGAGTTGGAAACGGTATTTCGTTAATTATTTTTGCAGGAATTGTTGCCAATTTACCGGGAACTATTGCGCAAACCCTCGAATTAAGCCGTACAGGCGCACTACCAACTATCGCTGTTATTGGCATGTTGGTTCTAGCGATTGTAGTTATTGCTGTTATCGTATTCTTTGAACGTGCACAGCGTCGCTTGCTAATTCAATATCCAAAGCGTCAAGTTGGCAATAAATTGTTTCAAGGCGATACTTCACATCTACCGCTTAAGCTAAATACTGCGGGCGTTATTCCTGTTATTTTTGGCTCATCGCTTTTGCTTATGCCAGCAACGCTTGCATCATTTGCAGCACAAGGTGATTCTCCACAGTGGCTACAAGTTATTTCGGCCTTGCTTGGTCGAGGGCAACCGCTTTATTTGATTCTCTTTGCAGCCTTTATTATGTTCTTTGCCTTCTTTTATACCTCGATTGTGTTTAACCCAACCGATACGGCAAATAACCTAAAGCGCTCAGGTGGTTTTATACCAGGTATTAGGCCGGGTGAAAGAACCGCTGCGCACATTGATTTTGTTCTAACTAGAGTTACGACAGTTGGTGCAGTATATTTAACAGTCGTTGCACTAATTCCAGAGCTATTATTCTCTCAATTAAATATTAGCCAGTTTATTGGCGGCACGTCTTTGTTGATTATGGTAACTGTTACCTTGGATACTATTTCACAAATTCAAAGCCATTTGATTGCACAGCAATATGAGGGTCTAGTCAAAAAATCACGTCTAGGCAGCAGAAGAGGGGGAGGTAAGAAAAAATGAGATTAATACTTTTAGGTCCGCCGGGAGCAGGTAAGGGAACGCAAGCACAATTTTTGATGGACGAATATAATATTGTGCAACTTTCAACTGGTGATATTTTGCGCCAAGCAATAGCAAATAAAACACCAACAGGATTGGCCGCAAAAGAAATTATGGCTCGTGGTGATTTAGTTTCAGATGAAATTGTCAATGCTATTATTTCAGAACGTCTTGATGAAAAAGACTGTGAAAATGGCTTCATTCTTGATGGCTTCCCAAGAACCATTGCGCAAGCAGAAGCGCTTGGGCAAATGCTAGAAGAAAAAGATATGCCTCTAGACGCTGTTGTTGAATTAAAAGTAGAAGCTGATATTCTTGTAAAGCGCATCTTAAATCGTGCCAAAGAAAGCGGGCAGGCACGAGCAGATGATAATGAAGATGTCATTCGTAATAGATTGAATGTTTATAATGAAATTACTCAGCCATTAGTAGAGCATTATTCCGCTTTAGGATTGCTAAAAACTGTTGATGGAATGGGTGAAATAGAACAAGTAAAAAGCGAAATTAAACTTGCTTTAGAAGGATAACTATAATTGCGAAGAATTTAGGTCAAAGTTTGTTGACTTTATCTAAAGGAATCGTTAGGAAACCGTCAGTATCAAAACTTTTGGATCAGAACTGGTTCTTTTTAAGAGCGAGTGCTGGTCTTATATTGTTAAATCTGGTCTTATATTGATAATATAGAGAGAAATCTCACAAAATTTTAAGGAGTGCGCAAGTGGCACGAATTGCAGGCATTAATATTCCAACTAACAAACGTGTTTTAATTGCGTTACAATATATACATGGTATTGGTGCAAGAAAAGCTGCAGATATCTGCAAAAAAGTAAAAATTCCAGCTGAGCGCAGAGTCAATGAAATGACTGATGCTGAACTTACTCAGGTGCGTGAAGCTATCGACAAAGACTATATTGTTGAAGGTGATTTGCGCCGTTCTGTTTCGATGAATATCAAGCGCCTTATGGATTTAGGTAATTATCGTGGGATACGTCATCGCCGTGGGCTTCCAGTTCGTGGGCAACGTACACATACAAATGCGCGTACGCGTAAAGGTCCTGCAAAAGCTATTGCAGGCAAGAAAAAATAGTGCAGGCAAGAAAAAATAGTGCAGGCAAGAAAAAATAATAGTTCTCAATTTTGAGACTATCGGTGGAGCAGCTAAGACTTAAGTTTGTAGCTGCCTTGAGATCGAATGGATAAGAATAAATGGCTAAAAGCGAAACTACCCGCGTTCGACGTAAAGTACGCAAAAATATCACTAATGGTGTGGCACACGTAAACGCATCTTTCAATAATACAATGATTACTATCACCGATGTTCAAGGCAATACTATTGCTTGGTCATCAGCTGGTATTATGGGTTTTAAGGGCTCTCGTAAATCTACTCCTTATGCAGCTCAGGTTGCAGGGGAAGATGTTGCGAAAAAAGCGCAAGAGCATGGTATGAAAACTCTTGAAGTTGAAGTTAAGGGGCCTGGTTCTGGACGTGAATCAGCGCTTAGGGCTTTGCAAGCGGCAGGGTTTAACATCACATCAATTCGTGACGTTACAACTATTCCTCACAACGGGTGTCGTCCACGTAAAAGACGGCGCGTTTAGTAGAGTATTATTAGCTATTTTGGCCGTTTTAATTGTTAAGCGGGCTAAGATTTAGATTAAGGCGGACGGTGAATTTATACCGTATTATTGAAAGGACATTGACAGGATGATCCAGAAAAACTGGCAAGAACTGATCAAACCTACAAAATTAGAAATTGTTCAAGGGAACACTAAGAATGTAGCTTCACTTGTTGCAGAACCGCTAGAGCGTGGTTTTGGACTAACATTAGGCAATGCGCTAAGAAGAGTATTACTTTCTTCTTTGCAAGGTGCAGCAATCACCGCAATTCAAATTGATGGTGTGTTGCATGAATTTTCTTCTATAGCAGGTGTTAGAGAAGATATTACTGATATTGTACTTTCAGTTAAAGAAATTGCAATTAATTATGAAGAAGAAGGGCCAAAGCGCCTTACTCTTTATAAAAAGGGTGCAGGTGCAGTTACCGCTGGCGACATTGAAATTAGCGGTGATATCGAAATCCTAAATCCTGAACTAGTTATTTGCCATTTAGATGATGGTGCTGAAATTAACATGGAATTTACGGTTAATACTGGCAAAGGCTATGCTACTGCTGAAAATAACCGTCCTGATGACGCGCCTATTGGTTTCGTTCCAGTTGATAGCCTGTTTTCCCCCGTGCGCCGTGTAAGCTATAAAGTTGATGCGACACGTGAGGGGCAAGTTCTTGATTATGATAAACTAACACTACAAGTTGAAACTAATGGCTCTGTAACGCCTGAAGATGCGATTGCTTTTGCTGCTCGTATTTTACAAGATCAACTTGATGTGTTTGTTAATTTTGACGAACCAGAAAAAGAAATCGTACCAGAAGCTGCACCTGAATTAGCGTTCAACCCAGCTCTGCTTAAGAAAGTTGATGAATTAGAATTTTCAGTTCGTTCAGCTAATTGTCTTAAGAACGACAATATTGTCTATATTGGTGATTTAATCCAAAAATCTGAGGGCGAAATGCTTCGCACACCAAATTTTGGTCGTAAATCACTAAATGAAATTAAAGAAGTTTTGGCACAGATGGGCTTGCATCTTGGTATGGATGTAGCAAATTGGCCACCAGAAAATATTGATGACCTTGCAAAGCGTTACGAAGATCATTATTAAAGCGTAATTAAAGTCAAGAGTTTGACAGGAGAGTAAAAATGCGTCACGGCAAAGCACATCGTAAATTAAGCCGCACATCTAGCCATCGTAAAGCGATGTTTGCAAATATGTCTGCGTCACTTATTAAGCACGAGCAAATTGTAACAACTTTGGCAAAAGCTAAAGAATTACGCCCAATCGTTGAAAAACTAATCACTTTGGCAAAACAAGGCGATCTACATGCTCGCCGTCGTGCCATCGCTAAAATTCGTGATGAGCAAATGGTCAAAAAAATGTTTGACGTGCTTGGTCCTCGTTATAAAGATAGACAAGGTGGCTATACTAGAGTTCTTAAAGCTGGATTTCGTTATGGTGATAATGCGCCAGTTGGCGTGATTGAATTTGTTGATCGTGATGAAAGCGCTAAAGGTCTTGATTCAGGGCCTGTTATTGAAAAAGAAGAAGTTGAAGAAACTCCTGCAGCAGTAGCGTAAAAGCTAATATTATAGATTTTAGAGCGGCTGCGTTTTTCGTAGTCGCTTTTTTTTTGAGGAAAAATGACAGATCTGTTTGACAAAGATAAAGAGTTTTTTGAGGTAGATGAAAGTTCTCGTCCGCTTGCCGAGCGCCTGCGCCCAAAATCGCTTGATGAAATTATTGGTCAAACGCATTTGTTAGGACAAAAAGGCTCGTTAAGGCGCATGATTGCTGGCAATCACCTTAATTCACTAATTCTTTGGGGGCCAACAGGCACTGGCAAAACCACTATTGCCAGATTATTAGCACATGAAGTAGATTATGAATTGGTGCAAATATCAGCTATTTTTTCTGGTGTTGCAGATCTTAAAAAATGTTTTGAGAAAGCCAAGCAAGAGCGATTGCAGGGTAAAAAAACGCTGTTGTTTGTTGATGAAATCCATCGTTTTAATCGGGCGCAACAAGATAGTTTTTTACCAGTAATGGAGGACGGGACATTAGTTTTGGTTGGCGCAACAACACAAAATCCGTCTTTTGAATTAAACTCAGCCCTATTAAGTCGTGCGCAAGTTCTTAGCTTAAAACCACTAAATGAGAATGAGTTAGAGCAAATCTTAAAACGAGCAGAACAAGAATTAAATAAAGATTTGCCACTTGATAAAAGTGCACGCCAGAGCCTTATTTCAATGGCAGATGGTGATGCTCGTGCTTTACTTAATATGGTTGAGGACATATTTGCCGCCAGTATAAAAAATGAAATATTAGACGCTAAAACATTACAAAATCTAGTGCAAAGACGAGCGCCAATTTATGATAAAGGGCAAGATGAGCATTATAACCTTATCTCGGCATTACATAAATCTGTACGTGGATCAGACCCAGATGCAGCGCTTTATTATTTCACTCGCATGATTAATGCTGGTGAAGATCCAATGTTTTTAGCTCGCCGACTTATTCGTATGGCAAGCGAGGATATTGGATTAGCTGATCCTAACGCTTTGCCTCAAGCGATTGCAGGGCGTGATGCTTATCAAATGTTAGGAACGCCAGAGGGTGAATTATCTTTAGCGCAAGTGGTTATTTATCTTGCCCTTGCGCCAAAATCTAATGCTGCTTATGTGGCTTTTAAGAGTGCAAAAAGACTAGCAAAGCAGACAGGCTCGCCCATGCCGCCAAAGGTGATTTTGAACGCACCAACCAAGCTAATGAAAGATGAAAAATATGGTGAGAGCTATATTTATGATCACGATACGCCAGAGGGATTTTCGGGGCAGGATTATTTCCCTGAAAAAGTAGGGCGGCAAAAGTTTTATTCGCCGATTGAGCGTGGGTTTGAGCGTGATCTAAAAAAGCGACTTGATTATTTTGCAACGATACGCTCAAAGAATAATGAAAATAGGTGAGAAATAAAATGCAGGCATTTTTATTAGTTGGGGCAGGGGGCGCACTTGGTGCTATGGGGCGCTATGGCATTGGGGTGCTAATTGGTAAAGCCCATCAAGGCTATTTCCCGATAGCTACAATGAGTGTCAATATTATTGGCTCGCTTTTAATGGGTATTTTAATCGGTCTTTTGGCTCGCTTTACCCCAGAATTTCAAGCAGAAGCCAGATTGTTTTTAGCGGTTGGCATACTTGGCGGCTTTACTACTTTTTCTGCCTTTTCACTTGATGTTATTTATCTTTTTGAGCGCAATCTAATAGGGCAAGCTGCCTCTTATGCGCTTTTATCAGTTATCTTTTCTGTTGCGGCTTTGTTTTTGGGTCTAATATTTATAAGATTGGTAGTGCCAGCATGAGTGGAGTAAGTTCAAAAATTGTACAACAGAGCGAAAGCGAAATGCGCCTTGATCGCTGGTTTGCTTTGCATTTCCCGCAACTCCCATTTGGGCGGTTGCAAAAATTATTGCGCACAGGGCAAATAAGAGTTGATAAAAAACGTGTCAAAACAAATAGCCGATTAGTTGAGGGGCAAGAGGTGCGAATTCCGCCAATCGATGATGCACCAAAGCCAGCTAAGCCTAAATTTTCTACAAAGGACGCTGAATTTTTACGCTCAATAATTCTTTATGAAGATGATGATGTGATTGTGTTTAACAAACCACACGGGCTATCTGTTCAGGGCGGGTCAGGCACTAAGCGCCATATTGATCAAATGCTAAAAAGCCTACCTAATAAAAGGGGTGAAGCACCTCGTTTGGTGCATCGTTTAGATAGAGATACTTCGGGTTGCCTATTAGCTGCAAAAAGCCGAGCGGTTGCCTCGCATTTTGGAGAAATATTTCGCTCCCGCTCAGCCAGAAAAATATATTGGGCAATAACCATTAGTGTGCCAAACCCAATGCAGGGTAATATTTCTTGCTTTTTAGCTAAGAAAAAAACTCCAGATGGCGAGCAAATGGCAGTGGTTGATAAAAAAATAAAAAGCGCACAACACTCCCAAACCTATTATTCAACAACTGATCATGCAGGGCGACAATTTGCTTGGGTAACGCTAAAGCCAGTGACAGGGCGCACGCATCAATTAAGAGTGCATATGATGGAGCTAGGCGTGCCGATTTTAGATGATCCACGTTATAACAGACAAGATAATTATAATTGGCAACGCCCAGAAGGTTTGGGTGAGGGTTTACATTTACACGCTCGCCGCTTGGTTGTGCCGCTACGCAATGGCAAAAAACTAGATATAAGCGCACCATTGTCTCCGCATATGCAAAAGACATTTAATATGCTTGGCTTTGATGCTAATAGATATGACGTACAAGAAATTGATCCTGAAAAATAATGAGCCAGAAAAAACTTATAATATTTGATCTTGATGGCACGCTGGTAAATAGCCAAGCGTTGCGTGAAAATATTTTAGCTAGCGAGCCATTATTTGATAATGTTTTAGAGATGCTACATGAGTTAAATAAGCGCTCTGATTTTTTGTTGGCGATTGCAACGGGTAAATCGATGGACGGCACTAGGCGCACATTACAGGCGCATAAAATTATTGATTATTTTTCTTCTTTGCAAACCCCAGATAATAATTTTTCAAAGCCAAATCCTGAAATGATTTATAGTGCTATGTCGCAAGCTGATGTTGAAAAAGAAAACACAATAATGATTGGTGATACTATTCTTGATATTAGAATGGCAAAATCGGCTAAAGTGAAATCTATTGCGGTTGGCTGGGGTTATCAATCAAAGCAGGATTTATTGCAAGCCGGCGCAACGAGTTATGTTGAGCAAATTAGCGATTTAATAAATACAATAGATAGGCATTTATAATGCGAGATATATTAGAAGACGCTCAAAAGCATATCCAAGACGGCTATGGACGAGCGCAAGCGCACGAAAAGCGCCCTTTGCCGAAAAGATTTTATAACAATGTTGAAATAAAGCAGATTGAAAATGGCTTTACTGTTCTGCTTGATGGAAGGGGCGTAAAAACCCCAAGCAAAAAAGATTTAATTGTGCCAAATAATGAGCTGGCTAAAGAATTGGCAACAGAATGGCAGGCGCAGGAAGAAGAAATTGACGCAAGCAAAATGCCTTTTACTCGGTTGGTAAATTCTGCACTTGAGGGGAACGAAAATATTGAGGAAGCGCTAAGAGATGAAATTATTAAATATGCAAGTTCGGATTTGATGCTCTATAGAGCTGATTCTCCAGAGGGATTGGTACAGTCACAAGAGCAACATTGGGATAGTGCACTTAATGTTTTAGCGCAAAAATTTACAGTGAAATTCTTGCCAACCATTGGTATTGTGCATCAAGCGCAGCCTGAAAAAACTCTTGAATGTCTAAAAATTTCACTTGAAAAAGAAGATCGTTTCATTCTCTCTGCTCTAATGTTAATCACATCATTAACTGGCTCAGGGCTGTTAGCTATTGCTCTATTTAATCAGTTGATAAATGCAGATACAGCATGGAGTGCGGCTCATGTTGATGAAGATTATAGCAATCAGGTTTGGGGTGAGGATAGCGAGGCAATGCTTCGGCGCACTAAAAGGCGAATTGATTTTGATAGTGCTGTGAGACTATTAGCTTTGCTTGGCTAGCTTAATTACCCACTCAGCAGTTAAGGGAGATATCCCACGCAATAAATTAATCACAAAATCCCGCTCGTGCGCATAAGGGTGCGGCAAGGTTAAAAAGTCGGTTGCAATTTCAAACCTATCATAGGCAATAATATCAATATCAATTATTCGAGGACCCCATTTCTCACCACGAATTCGCCCAAGCCTGTTTTCAATTTCTTGGCAGATTTTGAGCAATTCTTTAGGCTCAATTTCCGTTGCAATTTCAATCACAATATTATGAAAATCACTTTGCTCAGTGTTCCCCCACGCTTTGGAGATAATCATTTTTGATTTTTTGCTAATTTCAATATTAACATGTTGCGCAATATGGCAAATAGCACTCTCTATTTGCGCTTTAGCATCGCCCATATTTGCGCCAAGTGCCAGCCAAGCCTTAGCCATTAGGGCGTTTCCTAAAGATTGAAATACCAAACTCGCCATTAGTTGCTTGCACTGGCGCTTCGGGTTTACGAACTATAATTTTAATCCATTCAAAACTAGGAAATTCAGCAAAAAGCCTATCAACAATATGCTGCGCTAGTGCTTCGATTAGCTTATAGCGAGTTTCTTCGGCAGCAATTTTTACTAAATCATAAATATCAGCGTAAGATACAGTTTCTTCAACTTCATCGCTTTTGCAAGCATCGCTTAAATCTAAGCCGCACTCAAGATCAATGCGAAAGCGTTGCCCTAGTTTATTTTCTTCGAGCATTACCCCATGATAGCCATAAAAAGCCAAATCAGTGAGTATGATTTTATCTGTGCTTAAGTGGTTTCTTGACATAGGTAGCCTTTTTACGAGCCATAAAGCGTTGCTTTTGCAACTTTTAAGGCATTTAAGTTCTGTTTCACATCATGCACACGAAAAATATGCGCTCCATTATTATAAGCAAGCACATTTGTTGCAATAGTACCAGCTAAACGCTCATTAATTTCTAAATCAAGCAATTTACCAATCATCGATTTATTAGAAGTGCCGATAAGTAATGGAAAGCCAAGAGAATGTAATTCATCAAGGCGACGTAAAATTTCATAATTCTCCTTAAGAGTTTTAGCAAAGCCAAACCCCGGATCAAGAACTATCTTATTATCTTTAATTCCTGCATTTCTTGCAATGCTAAGACTTTTCTTAAAGAAGCGCTTCATTTCGGCAATTATATCTTTTTTGCTGTTGCGTGCTTTATCCCAATGCATAATGATAATTGGTACATTATGAAGGGCCGCCATATCTGCTAATTCAGCTCCCCCTTGCAAGCCTTTAACATCATTGATAATTTTAGCGCCAGATTTTATAGCTTTATCTGCAACTACTGCCTTATAACTATCTATAGAAATCACGCAATTTGGCTCATGCTCGCTTAAAAGTTTAATGAGTGGAATTACCCTATCAAGCTCAGTTTGGACACTAATCGGTTTTGCTGTTGGCTTTGTGCTCTCTCCCCCAATATCAATAATATTAGCTCCCTGATTTAGCATATTTTGTGCATGTTCAAGTGCGCTATAATTACCCCTATGTAACCCGCCATCAGAGAAACTATCAGGAGTTATATTGAGTATTCCCATCATAATGGGTTGTTTGCCTAAATTAATAGATTTATTAGGAATAGCTAATTTGAATGTTTTATGCCTATCCATTTTTATCAGTCATTTCGCCATATAGATCATAAATATCAGAATCTATGATTTTTACTTTAGCAAATTCACCAACTTCTAGACCTTTAGCGCCCTCTATAATTACTACTCCGTCAACATCTGGCGCATCCCAAATTGAGCGTGCTATTGCTCTATCATTTTCTAAATCTATCTCATCTACTAGCACTTTTATATTACGCCCAATTTTAGTTGCAAGACGCTCAGCGCTTACTTGTTGCGCCACTTCCATTAAACGCTCAAACCGCTCCTTTTTTAATTCATCAGGCACTTGCCCTTCAAGCTCATTTGCCTTTGCGCCCTTTACTGGCTCATACTCAAAACAGCCAATGCGATCAATTCCAGCGCTGCTTATCCAATCTAGCAAAATCTCAAAATCTTCGTTCGTTTCACCGGGGAAACCAACAATAAATGTTGAGCGGATAGCTAAGTCAGGACAAATATCTCGCCAAGCATTAATGCGAGAAAAAACTTTATCTTGGTTTGCGGGGCGGCGCATGGCTTTTAGCACGCTAGGGGAGGCGTGTTGAAATGGAATATCAAGATATGGTAATATTTTCCCCTCAGCCATTAGAGGTAGCACTGCATCTACATGGGGGTAGGGATAGACATAATGTAGGCGCACCCATGCGCCCAATTCACCCAAATGTTCGCTTAATTGATAAAATTTTGCAGCGATTTCTTTGCCGTGAAATTTAGATGTTTTATATTTTATGTCCATGCCGTAAGCGCTGGTATCTTGAGAGATTACCAATAGCTCTTTGGTGCCAGCCTTAACTAAGCGTTCCGCCTCATAAAGCACGCTGGCAATAGGTCGAGAAACGAGATCGCCTCGAATATCTGGAATGATGCAAAAAGAGCAGCGATTATTACAGCCCTCAGAGATTTTTAGATAGGAATAATGGCGAGGGGTTAGCTTTAGGCCAATTTCTGGCACTAAATCAGCATAAGGATTAGCAATAGGAGGCGCTACTTCATGTACTGCTTTGACTACTGCTTCATATTGATGCGGTCCAGAAATTGCTAAAACATTAGGGTGGATTTCTCTTATGAGATTTTCTTCAACTCCAAGACAACCAGTTACAATAACTTTGCCATTTTCTTTTATTGCCTCACCAATCGCCTCAAGGCTTTCAGCTTTAGCGCTATCAATAAACCCGCAAGTATTGACGATGACCGCATCAGCACCAGCATAATTGGGAGAGAACAAATAACCCTGCGCTCTAAGGGTTGAAATTATGCGCTCAGAATCAACTAGTGCTTTAGGGCAACCAAGACTTACCAGTCCTATATTTGGGGCTTTGTTCATCAATTATCCAGTATGATTATTTGGTTTTTTAGGGGTGCGCTTAGCAGTGGTTTTGCGTTTTGCTGGCTTGCTTTTGGGTTTGGAAACTATTTCATCTTCAATCTTATATAGCGGCTCGTCTTGCGCTAATTCTTCTATTGCTTCTTTTACCTCATCAATCAAAGAAACTGGGACTTTAACTAAGTTTGATTCTTCAACAGCTTGTTGGTTGGCTTTGAAATAGACAATAATTGCCTCACAAATTATGCGAAGCACAACAAATCCAATTAAAGAGAAAACTGCAATTTCGACTAATCCCCAAAGTCCTGAACCAAAACCATCAGAAAATGTTGAGAATAAATGGCTAATTGCCCATAAGACAATAGCAAACAGGCCTAATAAATATAATATATGCACAAGTTTTGGCGTGATAATTCTATCAAGGGAAAATAACACATTACCTGTGATTAGTTTTTTCAAATATTCCATTCTTTCACTTTCTTGCTTGAAAGGTTGCACAAAACCTATCATTAAATGTCTTAGATAAAACCATATCAACTTCTGACATTGAAACCAAATGCCCTAAATCTTCAAAACTAGTTATTCCATAATCATTTATACCGCATGGCACAATACCATCATAGTGACTTAAATCAGGTGAGATATTTAACGAAATCCCATGATAACTCACCCAACGTGAAATTCTAACCCCGATGGCGGCAATTTTCCTTTCAGAATTTTCTCCATTTTCAGGTTGCTTAACCCATATTCCAATCCGGCCATCACGAGTTTCACCTGCAATATTAAATGAAGCTAATGTATCAATTATCCAAGCTTCAAGCTGTTTAACAAAAGCCCGAATATCACGCCCACGTTTCCTAAGATCAAGCATGACATAAATCACTCTCTGACCCGGTCCGTGATAGGTATATTGCCCACCACGCCCGCTTTTATATATTGGAAACTTGTTTTTACTTAGCAAGTCTTCTTCTTTTGCAGAAGTGCCAGCACTATAAAGGGGAGGATGCTCAACCAGCCAAATAAGCTCACTCTCCTCCCCTTTTACAATGCTCTCAACTCTTTCTTGCATAAAGCTAACAGCTCTCTCATAGGGGACAGGCCTATCGCTTATCAGCCATTCAACTTGTGATTGTTCATTAGCGCCTAATATATTTTGTTTCATATTCATAAGGCATAATAATAATAATAATAAGATTTTCAATTTATATTTTTATTGAAAATTCATTTTATCTTCAGACTTTAACTATTTACTAACCATGAATTGTCAAGTCTCAGGCTTGAGCTGTTAAAACTCAAATGATTCTAGTTGAAACAGCATGTTATTTGAAAGAGCAGCTAGTTGAGAGAGTAAGTCTATATGTCTATTTTTGAAGATATCGAAGTTGATATTTTGGTTGAACTAGGTTCAACAATTATGCCCGTGCACCATTTATTGCGTCTTGGGCGTGGTGCGGTGATTGAACTAGATTCAGGGGAGCTTGATCCATTGAAGATATATGCCAACGAGCAGCATATAGCTAATGGAGAAATTCTCATTGAAGATGGTCAGTTGTCGGTGAAAATTTCAGAGCAAGTTGCAAGCTCAAGTTAGATTCCCCTTAGAATAATTAATGCTTGAGCAATCACAAATGATTTGTTACATGCAAGCGCACTCTATATCTAATGAGTGCTAAGCTAAGATGTGCGGTCGTGGCGGAATTGGTAGACGCGCAGCGTTGAGGTCGCTGTGGGGTAAAACCCGTGGAAGTTCGAGTCTTCTCGACCGCACCATTTTTTCTTGTCGCCGTTGGTCGCCCTTTTTTTCTTGCGCTCACGCCGCGCAGGCTGTTCCCGACCCCGCTTGTCCGCCGTAGCCTTGGCGTAGGCGGGACACCCCCCCGCCATTTATATATCTCGCGCTAATTCGCTTTGCTCATGCTCCGATGGGGAGCGGCACAAAAGCATGACACGACCAAAGAATATCTAGATTGAGTTGCTGAGAGGTTAAATACAAGGCCGAGAAAAACACTTGGATTTAGAACGCCAGCTGATAAGCTACAAAAGATGTTGCAATGACGACTTGAATCTACCATGCTTTTTTCATTAATACTATATGGTTAGGTCTATGTAATTTTTCTAAGAGATATATTCGTTATGAAATTTTTTGAAAAACATGAAATTGCTACTACAAAAATAATTAATCAACTATGGCGCAGTGACTATGTGTATAGTTCTGCTCGCAATGCCGCAATTGATATGGTTTCGCCACTAATTAGACCCTTAAAGCCTAAGATAGAGCGGGTGTTATTAGTGTTAGGGCTGCTATTCATCACTGCTAGCATATTATTGTTTTTTGCCTTTAACTGGGCACATATTCCACCATTTGTAAAAATGGGAGCTGTTTTAGCGATAATTGGGGTGTTGGCGTTGATCAATGTTTATTTATTGCGCCAAAATAAACAATTTGCAGCAAATTTGGTTCTCTCCATGAATGCTTTTTTGGTTGGAGTATTTATGGCAGTTTATGGGCAAATATACCAAACTGGCGCTGATGCTTATACTTTATTTTTAACTTGGGCAATTATGATTTTGCCATGGGTAATATTTGCACGCTTTTTGCCGCTATGGATATTATGGCTGGTAATATGCACTATTGCATTTGCAACTTGGTGGAATTTAGGGATTTATTCTAGCACTATAGATAGTTCATATATAATGATTTTCATCGCATTGTTTTATTTGGGAATTTATTTCGCCATGCAATTTGCTTTAAAAATGGGTGAGCAATGGCTAGATAAACAATGGCTTAAAATACTGCTGGCTATATGTATTTTTGTGCCATTAACTTTATATATTATACAGTTTATTTTTGATATTAAACTTGCAGACTTGAAGATTTATGATTGGCTTGCTCCAGTTCTATTTATAGGTTTTTATGCATATATTAGATGGATAAAAAAAGCTGTAAATGAATTTAGTGTAGGGTTTATATGCCTAGTAACCATTGCAGTAAGTGCGATAGCTAGAATTATTTTCCAAAATACATCATATGAAATATCCTACTTATTATCGGGGGTAATAACGGTTGCAATTTTTTATTATGCTTATCAATATTATAAAAAAACCATTGCAGGTTTTGCAGGGAGTAAATCATGAAATTAGCCGATGTTTTATCTAAACTTGAGATGCAAAATTTAATCGCTAAAGAGAAGATAGTTGAAATTGGCGATATTGATAATGACATAGTTGACGCATCATTATTTACAAATATCTTACTTTCACTAGGTGCATTTATTACTGTTATTTTTAGCGTAGCTTCTATTATTGCATTTATGGCAATGACCATGATGTTTGACATTGATTTCGATAATATATGGATATATTTATCTATCTTAAGCGCTATTTTAATTGGCTTAAGCTATTTAGGCTTTTCTGCAACTAGCTTATATAGGTTACGTCTATCGAGTTTTTTTAGTATCATTGGCAAAATTACCTTTATTATACTTATATTAGAGCGGATATTTTATTTTACTGGCTATGATTTTAGCTACAATATTATTGCATGGTTCATGGTTGTTGCGTTGATTGTTGCAGTTGCTAATATATATTTCAGTAAGTTTAAATTTGATATTGTGGCTCTTTTATTTCTTTGTTTTCTAGCTATCCAAAATACATATTCTATAATTAGTGGGATTGGTGGGATTGGTGTAGTTGGTGAATATCAACAAATGCCATGGATTATATTTTATTTGTTAAAAATAATTATATGGGTCGGCCCAATAGTTTTATTGCTTAAATATAATAGGAATTTCAATGCACATTTACCATTTTATGCTTTTATTTTGGTGCAGGTTTTTGCGATTGAGCTTTTTTATCTTGGCAATGAGATAACTATAAATGAAGCAACTAATAACCTCTTTAATCTGCAAATAGGCCAAATATTTTATAATCTTATATTGTTAGCGCCGTCTGTTTTTTTAGCTATAAAACTGCTCAAACAGCATAAACAAAAAATCACTTGGCAATATTATTTTACTTTTGCTCTACTACTTATCGGCACGATATTACCAATTTCTGGGCTATATATTATTATTTTCTGTTTCTTATACGGAAATATTTATCGCAATGGTTTTATTTTAATAATTTCCTATATTTTAATGCCGCTATTTGTTGCTACACTATATCTAAGTTTGCAAATAAGTTTAGACACTGCATCGGCATTAGCCGCTATTATTGGCATTGGTCTTTTGGCGCTATATGCAATGGTGCGCTTTAGCAAATTTGCAAAAATGGAGGGCTAAATGAAAGCATATTTAAACTTAGGCTTTGCTATTCTCATTATTGCGGCTTTTATATTCTCTATTAGCGGCAAAGAAAAAATTATAAGTGATGGAAAAACCATATATTTAGCTTTAGCGCCAGTTGATCCACGCTCAATTATGCAGGGTGATTATATGCGCCTGCGTTACGAAATTGAAACCGAAAAAACAAAAAACAAAACTGGATATTTAATATTAGAATTAGATGATAAAAATATAGCAAGTTTTGTAAAGTTTGATGATGGCACAATAATTACTCTAAAACAAATCATGTTTAAATATATTGCAAAGGGATCAAGAGTAAATATTGCGCCAAGCAGTTTTTTATTTCAACAAGGTTTACGTGAAATATATCAGACAGCAGAATATGGTATTTTTAAAATAACTGGCAAACAGCATTTACTAGTTGGGCTTGCCGATGGTGATTTGAAGGAGATCAAACCACTAGCACCAGAGAATAGCGATTAAATAATAATATCGACATATTCAGTATATTGCTGTGAGTTGTTAAAAATGGATGGGTAATATCCCCCGAAATTAAAGGTGATGGATTTAACCGGTCATCGCAACACACCATGTATATCTATTTTTTGGAGGATACGGCGTATGCAGAAATCAGCGGTTATGTATGATCAGAAGAAAGCCGTAATATGGCGAAAATGGGAGAACGGCACTCCGATGATTACAATATCTCGGGCCATCGAGAAGCCGCCAGCAACGATATATTATACTTTGAAAACTGTTAAATTAAGTTTTTCAATTACTGAAGGTTTTACGATGTACCGGCTTAAATATTACAGAGAATTCATAGCCTAATTATAGACGTATACAGTCCATTTTGGCATGTGGCTTTATTGAAACTATAGCCTATCTACAAAGAAAGACAATTCTCTAACATTAAAGATATAGGTGGATTAATGAGATATAATCTTAGACTATTTGCGCCAATAATACGAAAGCTGCTTATCATCAAAAAGGTGCATTTTTTCTGTTTTGGCTTTTAAGAATATTTCTTGCCCGTTTTCAAACTTAAAATCACCCGATAATTTTACCACAATACATAAGTCATCATTTAGCGGTTCAAGATGTAATAGGGTAACTTCACCCAAAGCTTCAACAAAGCGAATATTGCTCTTGACGACATGATCTTTTTCGCTTCCCAACTTAAAATCTTCAGGCCGAATGCCAAGCTTTGCTTTTTTGCCTAAATCTTCTTTATTTGAGGCGACATCAATTATTGCTTCATTTCCGCTATCAAGTTTTATTGTGGTTTTACTGCCAGTTTTGCTTATTGTTCCTGCAAATAAGTTCATCGCAGGAGAGCCGATAAATGTTGCTACAAATTCGTTCCTTGGGTGATCGTATAATTCTAGTGGAGAGCCAACCTGCGATATGCCCTTATTTGCTAAGACAACAATCCTATCTGCAAGGGTCATAGCCTCAACCTGATCATGGGTTACATAAATCATTGTTGAATTTGGCATTTGTTTTTTTAATTGCGCAATTTCAATTCTGGTAGCTACTCGTAAAGCGGCATCAAGATTTGATAGAGGCTCGTCAAAAAGAAAAATCTTAGGGTCTCTTACAATGGCACGCCCAATCGCAACACGTTGCCTTTGTCCACCCGAAAGCTCTTTTGGCAAACGTTCTAAATAATCCTCAAGCTGCAAAATCTTGGCAACCTTATTGGTAGTTTCCTCAATTTCTTGTTTACTTTTTTTAGCAATTTTCATTGCAAAAGCCATATTGTCTCGCACGCTCATGTGTGGGTAAAGCGCATAAGATTGAAACACCATCGCAATGCCTCTTTGCGCTGGTGGTACATCATTCATTTCAACATCATCAATTTCTAAAGTACCATCGCTTATTTCTTCTAAGCCTGCAATCATGCGCAAAAGTGTAGATTTACCACAGCCAGAAGGGCCAACAAAAACAATAAATTCACCCTTTGATATTTCTAGGTTTATACCTTTTAAAACTTCAATTTTTCCATAGGACTTTCCAATGTTTTTAATTTGCAGATTAGCCATTTTCATTCCCAAGTTAGTTAGTTAATTAATTTTTGAGCAAAAAACGCCTGTTTGCTTGCTAAATGCGCTATGCTCCCTTCAAGTCTAGCATCAAAATTCAAACCTTTAAGTGCTTGCCATTTTCCTTTTGGTAGAGGAATTTTAACTGGTGCATCTCCAAGATTAAATGCACAAATTATTTCTTCATTTTCAAATGTTCGGGTAAATAGGACAATATCTTTTTCACTATCAATTAGCTGTAATTCACCCTTACTAAGAGCGAGATGATTTTTACGAAAATCAATCATTACCTTATAATGATTGAGCAAAGAAACCTTGTTATTTTGTTGATTTGAAACTGCTTTTTCTAAATGTTCTTTGGCAATGGGTAGCCAAGGTTTGCCATTGCTAAAACCTGCATTTGGATGATTATCATCCCACACCATTGGAGTACGGCAACCATCACGCCCCTTAAATTCTGGCCAAAATTCAATTCCATAAGGATCTTGTAAATCTTCTTTTTTAATTTCAGCTTCGCTAAGGCCTAATTCTTCACCTTGATAAATAGATATTGAGCCATTTAGCGATAAAAGTAGGCTTATTGCTAATTTTTCGCCCCTCTCATCTAAATTCCAGCGGCTAGCGTGGCGCACAACATCATGGTTTGAAAATGCCCAGCAAGCATAACCGCTTTTTGCTTTTTCATCATATTGCTCAAGAACATCAATAATATGGCTGGCACTAAAAGGATCGCTTGATAAGAACTCAAAAGCATAACACATATGAATGAGATCATTGCCAGCAGTATATTGTCCCATAATTTCTATTCCATTTTGCGCATCGCCGACTTCTCCAACGGCCGCCGTTGCGCCATATTGGTCCATAAGGGAGCGTATTTTTTGTAAAAAACTAATATTTTCAGGTCGGTTCTTATCATAAATATGATTTTGGTAATTATAGGGATTAACTTTTGGTGCAATAGAGGTGTTGCGCAATTCTGGCTCAAGGGCTGGGTTATCTCGCAATTTTTCATCATGAAAATAAAAATTTATTGTATCAAGACGAAACCCATCAACATTCTTCTCAAGCCAAAATTGAGCAATATCAAGCAATTCTTGCTGTACCTTATTATTATAAAAATTTAGATCAGGCTGGCTTTTTAAAAAATTATGTAAATAATATTGCTGGCGCTGTGTGTCCCATTCCCATGCTGAACCACCAAAAATAGAAAGCCAGTTATTGGGGGGAGTGCCATCTTGTTTTGCATCAGCCCAAACATAATAATCACAATAGGGATTATCTTTATCTTTGCGGCTTTTTTTGAACCATTCATGCTCATCTGAACTATGCGACAGTACTAAATCAATCATCACTTTTAAGCCTAACTGATGAGCGGCTTCTACTAACCTATCAAACTCTTCTAATGTGCCAAACATCGGATCTACACCACGATAATCTGAAACATCATAGCCAAAATCTAACATTGGTGAGGTAAAAAATGGTGAAATCCATATTGCATCAACGCCTAAGCTGGCAATATAGGGCAAACGCTCAATTATACCTGCTAAATCGCCAATGCCATCTCCATTGCTATCTTGAAAAGAACGAGGGTATATCTGGTAAATAATAGCGCCCCGCCACCAATCTTTATCCTCAGTAATTGTTGCTATTTTTGGTTGCGAAATTGAATTCAAACTATCCTCCTTTAACCGAGCCAGCCAATAGGCCTCGTACTAGATATTTTTGTAATGAAAAGAAAACTAGCAACGGCACGACAATAGATACAAAAGCTGATGCAGTTAATATTTCCCAATTACCGCCGTAAGATCCTAACAATTCACGCAATCGCCCAGTCATAACCAGCTGTTGCTCATTATTCCCTAAAAATACTGTTGCAACTAATAAGTCATTCCAAACCCAAAGGAATTGGAAGATTGCAAAACTTGCAAGCGCTGGGAAGGAGAGGGGCAGAATGATTTTGACAAAAATATCAAAGTCACTAGCACCATCAACTCGAGCGCTTTCAATTATTTCTCGTGGTAGTCCTGAAATATAATTATATAATAAATATATTGCTAGCGGCAGCCCAAATCCTGTATGCGCTAACCAGATACTAAAATAGCTCTTGCCAATGCCAAGATTAGTGTACATTTTCAACAAGGGAATGAGCGATATTTGCAGCGGTACAACTAGCAGCCCAACAATCGTTGCTAATAATAACATCCTAAAGGGAAATTTCATCCAAGCTAAGGCATAAGCTGCAAAAGCAGCAACCAATATAGGAATTATCGTCGAAGGAATGGTAACGGCAACCGTGTTGATGAATGATCGCCCTAAGCCTCGCGCAAATAACACTTCTTTATAATTATCAAGAGTGAACTTTGGCGGATCAATCGCTCGATAAAAAATTCTCTTGCCTCTTGAGCCAGTAAATGGCTCTTTTGAGCTGATGCGATAATCGCCATTTATACTAACGCTCATTAGTTGTTCATTTTTCATTTGCGCAACTTCACCAGCCTTAAATGCAACAGGTTGCTGGCTCTTAAAGCCAAAGACAAGCACTTCACCAGAATTTGGTTCAAATATATTGCCGCTTAAAATATATAAATCGCCTTGTTTTATTTGTTCTTCAGGCGCTATTGATCGAGCAATAAAATTACGTTCAGCATTAGTAAGCGAAGTCCACCAGCCAGTATTAGCTAGTTGGTCTTTGTCACGAAAAGAAGAAATAAGCAGACCCAAAGTTGGTATAACCCAAATAATGACCAGCAATAAGGTTGAGATATTAACTACCAAAGATAATGTTGAGCGAGTGCCTGCCATTTTTGCCATTATCTTTTTTCCTTACTTATATTTCTAATATTCCAAATCATTATCGGAATAACCAGAACCATAATTACTAAGGCAATAGCTGATGATCTTCCAAAGTCTAAACCTCTAAACATCCAATCAAACATATAGTTTGCCAATACTTGTGTGCCCCATTCTCCGTTGGTCATCGCCAAAACTATGTCGAAAACTTTTAAAACCAATATGGTGATAGTTGTCCAAACAACAGCAAGGGTTGTATATATTTGAGGGATTTTTATCTTGAAAAATAT
>JAKISM010000009.1 GCA_021648585.1 Devosiaceae bacterium
CGCTTTGCCAAACGCCCCCGCAAAACAATCTCTAATTGCTTGTTCCGCTTGCTCTAAAGTTAGCGCAACGACAACTCCCTTACCAGCCGCCAAGCCATCTGCCTTTATTACAATCGGCGCGCCTTGTTCTCTTACATATTCAAGCGCTGGCTGCTCATCTGAAAATTCAGCATAATAGGCAGTTGGGATATTCATTTCTTCGCATAATTTTTTGGTAAATATTTTTGACCCTTCAAGCTCGCTTGCAGCTTTTGAAGGGCCAAAAGTCAAAATATTGGCTTCTCGTAAATCATCGGCAATGCCAGCAACTAATGGCACTTCAGGCCCAACAATTACCAAACCGATATTTTTATCTTTGCAAAACTCAATTACTTTTAAGTGGTTCTCAACATCAAGCGCAATATTATCTCCAACCTCGCTTGTGCCAGCATTGCCCGTTGCAATATATAATTTATTTAAGCGCTTAGATTGTGCAATCCTATAAGCAAGCGCATGTTCTCGTCCGCCCGATCCAATAAGTAAAATGTTCATTTATTGCTCCACATCAATGTCACTCTTAGGCAAAGGCTCATATCACTGTCATTCTGAGGCAAAGCCCAATATCAATGTCATTCTGAGGCAAAGCCGAAGAATCTTAATACCAAGCCTAAGATTCTTCACTTACGTTCAGAATGACAAAAAGTGCCCTTGACTATTTGCACTCATAACATGCACTTATATCCCTATGGAAAATAATGCAACCAACGCACATGAATTTAGCGTCTCACAAATTTCAGGTGCAATAAAAAATATAATAGAAGATGAGTTTGGCTATGTTCGAGTGCGTGGCGAAGTTGGACGGCTTTCACGCCCCAATTCGGGTCATTTATATTTTGATCTTAAAGACGAAAAAGCCTCTATTTCTGCTGTGGCATGGAAAGGCGTTGCCTCAAAATGGCGTTTTCAACCAGAGCAAGGGCTTGAGGTTATTGTAACGGGGCGCATAACAACTTTTGCTGGGCAATCTAAATATCAAATAATTGTTGAAAATGTTGAGCCAGCTGGCATTGGCGCTTTAATGGCATTGCTTGAAGAACGGCGCAAAAAACTTCTTAAAGAGGGATTATTTGATGAGGGACATAAAAAGCCCCTACCATATTTACCCAAAAATATTGGCGTTATAACTTCTCCAAGTGGTGCAGTGATAAGAGATATTTTACACCGTCTAAGCGATAGGTTTCCAACTAATGTAATTATCTGGCCTGTTCGAGTGCAGGGCGAAAGTTGTGCCAGCGAAGTTACAAAAGCTATAAATGGTTTTAATGCTCTTGATGAAAATTCAAAAATTACCAAACCAGATTTAATCATAGTGGCTCGTGGTGGTGGCTCGGTTGAAGACCTATGGGGGTTTAACGAAGAAGAAGTGGTGCGTGCGGTTTTTGAGAGCGAAATACCTATTATTTCTGCCATTGGACACGAAACCGACACTACATTAATTGATTATGTTGCCGATATTCGCGCCCCAACGCCAACTGCCGCTGCTGAAATTGCAGTGCCAGTGCGAGCGGAATTGGTAGCTTTTGTTGAAGATTTAGGCGCACGAGTAAAATCAAGTGCTTTTCGTCTTTTAGCTAATCAAAAAGAAAGATTAAGGGCGATAAGTTTTGGCCTGCCAAAGCGCAATGATTTATTATCTTTTTCTCGCCAGCGCTTAGATTTAGCAACAGAGCGCTTAAATGGTGCATTGCGCCAAACAAAACAGCAAAAATCTTTGGCCTTGGCGCAAGTTGCTCCTCGCCTATCGTTAAGTGCAATTAAACAACGAAATGAGGATTTAGGGAAAAATCTAAATATTTTAAGTACCAGAATGTTGCCAGCCATTAATCGCTTGATTTTTGATAGAAAAAAATCTGTGCTTTCTTTTACAAAATTGCTAAATACTCTTTCTTATAATTCTATTCTTGAGCGTGGTTTTGCGCTTGTCAGTGATAAAAAGGGTAAATTAATCTCTAAAGCTATAAATATCAATGATGGCGATTTGCTCAATATTCAATTTGCTGATGGAGATATTAATGCTATTGCTAAAAGCGATAAGCCGCCATCTATAAAACAAAACAACAAGCTAACAACAAAAGATGATGGGCAAACAAACCTATTTTAATGGATTAAAAAATGGATATTTTACAAGGTAAATTTTCACAAAATGAAGCAAAATTGCGTTATTTAGACGCTGATTATAGCGTGTTAGTACCTGGAAATTTTGTGCGTTGTGCAATTACTGGCAAAACCATTTTGCTTGAAGATCTTAAATATTGGAATGTTGATCGCCAAGAGCCATATATTGATGCTGAGGCGGCAACAAAAGCCTATTTGAAATATGGCGATAAGTGAGCGTAAGCTAAATGGGTAGAGAAAATAAACGTATTTTATTCATATCCAATGGCAATGGCGAAGATTCAATTTCTGCGGCAATAATTAAGGAAATTCCAAAAGGATTTTTACTTGATGCTTTTCCTGTCATTGGTTTTGGTAGCGCATATGAAGGCGTTTGTAATATTGTTGGCCCCGTTATGCATATCCCCTCAGAAGGTCATAGAAAAGCTGGCTCGATTGCCAAGGATATAAAGGGGGGAATGTTATCTGGTACTTGGCGCACAATAAAATTTTTGCGTTCAATAAAAGGTAAATATCATAAGATAATTGTAATAGGGGATAGCACAGTTCCGATTTTATGTGCTTTAGCAGGTGTTAAAATTGATATTTATCTTGATGTTTATAAAAATGGCTATGCACATAAATATCTCAAAATAGAGCGCTGGGCGATTAAAAAAACATGCAAAAAAACCTATTGCCGAGATGATATTTTGGCGGCATCGCTTAGAAAATATAAAATAAACGCAATTTCAAAAGGTAATATTATGATCGATATTATTCCTTTTGGTAAATATGATGTTTCTCTGCATAGAAGTAGAAAATACGCTATCACTTTATTACCAGGAAGCCGTAAAACAGCAGCTAGAAATCTTAAGTTACAGGTTGAAGCAGTAAAAAAATTACCCAAAAAATTATATCCGGATATTTTTATAGCAGTTGCCAGAAATATTTCTATTGAGGAATTGGCAAAGGCTGTTTCAATGAAATATCATGGTGCGACAAGCAAAGAAAAGGCGGATATTGGTTATCTAAGTGATGATGAGTTGAGGCTTAATCTTACAAGTGGTGTTGCTGGAAATATTATAAAAGCCTCTGATATGGTGCTTTCTCAAGCAGGAACGCTAACTCAGCAAGCACTTGGTATGGGCAAGCCAGTAATTTCATTCATTGAAGCGCAAGATCGTCAAAAGCGCATTGCTGATAGGAAAAAACTAACAGCACAATCTCATATTTTTGTCCGCCAAGATGTTGATGAACTAGCTCAAGCAATGAAAGACCTGTTAGGAGATAAAAAACAGCGAGATAGAATGGGTGAAATTGGTAAATCTCGTATTGGATCAAGCGGCACTCTTGCGGCAATTATTTCAGATATTATCAGCTAGCTTTTTCTGCAATAATAGTCTCATCACGAAATGCACCAAGCACTATTGCGCATATCATGGCATAAAGACTTATCAAGAGGCCATGACTTAGAGTTCCCCCTGTCAGCCCAGAAATTGAGTAAAGCGCAAGCATTAACAAGGTAATTTCAATCCGAAAACCAAATAGACTATCACGAGGCGCTTTTAATGCACCAACCAATGGCGCAAACAGGAAAGCAAAGAAACTGGCAATACCAAAAATACCAGCTGAAAAAGCGTAATTTATAAAATCATTGTGAAATTGAAAATATTGCACATCAAGATAGGCATTTATTTTTTCTTCCCCCATAGCTAGAACAGCATATTCTACCATATTTCCCCAACCATAACCAATCCATGGTGATGCCAAAAACAACTCCCAACCTACAATATACATTTCCATACGAATATTTAGAGTCTTTAGGCTTGATAGGCCTTGTTCCATAACAAGAGTGACAATATTGCTTAAAGCAGCAATTCGGCCAGATTGCTGGGTGATATAATAAAAAGCGCCAAAAGCCAGAATAGATAAAACTATAGTAACAAATATTTTTGCTTTTAGTGTCTTGGTTCTACGAATTGCAAAAATAAAATATAAAAAGCCTAAAACTGGTAATGCAATAGCTGTACCCCGAGATTGGGTAAGCACTATGATAATGATTGCAAATATTGGACCTAAAAGAAAAATTATTTTCTTGAAATCATCAACCAGAAAAAAGCCCATGCCAGCGACCACGCCAAGAGTTGTGCCAACCATAGATAAAGTTATGACACCTGAGAAAAATCCTCTAGGCCGGCTTGCACCCAAAAAATATATATCAAAAAGTGCAACCAATATTGCAAGTCCTGCACCAACTAAACACATAGATAATATAATTATTGCGGCTTTTTTGCTGGCATATTTTCTTGCCAATATATAAGCAACGGCACTTAATAAAAATGGCATGAAGGCAAATATCACCAATAGATCTTTTGGTGATTTCACTGAAATTGCTATAAAAAAGGCAAACACAATGAAGCTTATTGAAAACAATATTATCATTGGTTGATTTTTTAACTCGATGAAAGCCTCTTTATTAAAAACAATGGGAGAAGCTAAGAGAGTTAAGATAAGAATTAGTGATGCCGCTATTGTTCCAATAAGCGGGGTAGCTAGTAGCAATAGGCCCAGCAATGCCCACCAAGTTAGATTAGTTAAATTACTCTTCATCATGCTCCGGATCCATTAGGCGATGTAAATGCACCACAAAATATCTCATGTGAGCATTATCAACGCTTTGCTGAGCTTTGGTTTTCCAAACATCATAGGCGCTAGCATAATTTGGATAGACACCAACAATATCTACCTCATCAAGATTTGAAAACTCAATTTCTTCAAGATCAGATAATTCACCACCAATAACCATATGTAATAATTGCTTTTGTGTTTTATCTTCTTTTTTTTCACTCATTAGTTTTCTCCAAATTTTTATCAGCTTTTGGGCAACCATAGATTTTTATTAGCGCCTCACTTATGCTAGCTTTTATAGCTATATCACTAAAAACAGCAAGTGCCCCATGTCTTATTTCTGTTTTATTATATTTTGGTTTGCCCAAGCAAACATCATCGATATTTAATCCGCACTCACTTAAAATAATATCAGCCGCCGCTATATCCCAATCTTGTGCCCCACGTCGAGAAATAGCCACATCTATTTTGCCAGTTGTAACTTGCACCAAACGATAGGCAAGCGAGGGGAGCTCTGGGCCATGAATATAATTTAATCCTGCAAGCTCTAATTCTTTATGGACAGCTAATGGCGCTGTAATGATAAGAGCATCATCTCGTTGCTTTTTGACTATTCTTTCACCATTAATAAATGCACCATGTCCCTTTGCGGCATAATAAAGCTCATTTCTTGCTGGAGCAAAAATAACGCCAGCAACAGCCTCACCATTTTCAACAATGGCCAATGATATGCTCCAACAATCATTACCATGCATAAAGGCACGAGTGCCATCTATTGGATCGATTACAAAACAGCGCGGCTTTTCTAATCGAATTAAATCGTCAGCACTTTCTTCGCTTAACCAGCCATAATCTGGGCGAGCGCTTAATAGATTTTCATATAATAACCTATCAACCAAAAAATCAGCCTCTGTAACTGGTGAGGCATTGTCCTTTGTCCAGCTTTTTATATCACGCTGGAAATAGCCAAGCGCAACAATTCCAGCCGCTACAGCATTTGAGCGCAATAATTCTAAATCACTTTCATAATCGCTGGTTTTTTTCATGACCATTAGCTCTCAAAATCTTATGTTAAATAAACTGCTTAAGTTAGCCAACATAAATGTGCAAGCTGATGTATGTGATTTTATCAGAACAATATTTGCCCCACATTTCTATAATGTTTAACCAATCCTGATTTAGGGCGGTTAATAGCTTCTTACACCAAGTAACAACCTGCTAACCCTTTTGCAAAGCAATGAAATTTTAACCTACTTTTTTAAGACCATTGATAACTAGCTTTGTTAGATTGCCTGTAACGAAGAGAGCAAAAGCTCCGAAAGTTAACAGGAAGATATCATTATGAAAAAGACACCAAAATTGGTGGGATCACCTAGTGTGATTATGTTTGGAGGAGCTTATGCATCAGGTGTGCAATATGCTCCTGCAAACGATAATCAAATAGAAACAAAAACCCTAACAATTCGCAAAAAACTCGACAAAAGCGGTGTTGCGATTAAGATAAAAGTTCCCGTATCAGAATATTATGGCGTTGCGGTTTCTACAATCATTAATGATGAGGGTGAACTTAGCAGTGAAATCACGCTTGTTCATAAAGACGAAGATCTAAATTATCGTGTTTATAAAGAATTGGGCAATGCAAATGTTGTTGCTGAATGGCAAAATTGGGGCAAAAAACTTCGCCTGCCACTTTATATTAAGAGTGGTAATGGTGATTTAATGCCTTATAGCCAACAAGTCGACGGTGTTTTACTAGGCAATAGTAATGAGCGTAAAAAAGCTATTGGTGAGGCTTCAAGACGACCCCGTTTTCTAAATCGGCGCAAATAACCTAAAGAACTCCTTCTACAATAAGCGCCAAGCTTAAGGTCAATCCCACATAGTGATTGACCTTAAAGCGTTTAAGTGCGCCCTTGCTATCATTTGGCTTTAGTGTTTTTACCTGCCAAAGAAGCAAAATTAATGGAATGAATAATAATAAAAATAGCCATGTTTTTGCGCCCGCAAAATAACCTGCCAATGCCCATAAAAATAGAGCAGCAAAATAAAACAGCGCCACAATTTTTTTAGTATGTTTGCCAAATAACCTAGCGGTTGATTTTACCCCAATCATTGCATCATCTTCAATATCTTGCATGGCATAAATAGTATCATAACCAATAGTCCAAGCAATTGAGCCAAAATAAAGTAAAACTGGCGCAAGGCTTAATGAGCCAAAAATAGCAGCCCAGCCCATTAGCGACCCCCATGAAAAAGCAAGCCCTAAAAATAATTGCGGCCACCATGTAATGCGCTTCATAAATGGATATATGACAACTAAAATGAGCGAAGTAGCACCAAGAATAATCGTGAAAAAATTAAATTGCACTAGGATAATTAGCCCTATCAAAAGCTGAATTACAAGAAAGACAATCGCCTTTTTAGTGCTAATCTGCCCACTGGCAATAGGGCGAAGAGCAGTTCGAGTAACCTTTTTATCAATATCCTTATCAACAATATCATTAAAAGTGCAGCCAGCACCTCGCATAATAACTGCCCCAAGCAAAAACAAAATTAAATAATAAAAATTAATTGAAAATTCTTCCTGCGCAATATTGGCCAAAAAAAACGAAAAAACGCACGGCCAAAATAATAGCCAAACACCAATAGGCCTATCAAGGCGCATTAGGCGTAAATATGGTTTTGCCCAGTTTGGGGCAAATCTATCTACCCAATTATTTTGCTTTGCATCAGCGATATTTAATTGCACTTTATTTTGCATAATTTTTCTCTAGCCCTTATAAGACATAAATTAAAGCAAAATTTGAAGAACTTTCTATAGATGCCACGCAATAATAAAAACCTCACTCGCCTATTTGTTGATATGTCTATCAATCTTAATGATATAATTGCGCTTGATAAAAAACAAAGTAATTATCTTATTTCTGTGTTGCGCAAGAATATTGGCGACGAGCTGATAATTTTTAATGGAGAAAATGGCGCTTTTTTAGCTAAGATTGAAGGAGCATCAAAAAAAGCAGCGCAACTTTTGGTGTTAGAGCAGCTTGCTGAACAACCAAAACCCAATGACCTATGGTATTTCTTCGCACCATTAAAAAAAGCTCGCCTTGATTATATGGTGCAAAAGGCAACTGAAATGGGTGTTGGCACTATGCAACCTGTCATCACGCAATATAGCCAAGTGAAACGCTTAAAAAACGAGCGTATAAATGCAAATATTATTGAGGCGGTTGAGCAATGCGAAATATTATCTATTCCTAAGATTGAACAAGAAATCACACTCAAAAACCTGATAGGGAATTGGCAAAAAACACATGGCAATCGTAAGTTGATTTTGGCTGATGAAACTATGAGTGCGGCTTCTCCTGTTGCAACTTTGCAGGCTCTAAGAGGAGAGAAAATTGCTCTGCTTATTGGGCCCGAAGGTGGTTTTTCTGATGAGGAATTATCGCTATTGCATGAGCAGAATTTTGTTGTGTCTATTTCTTTGGGTTCACGCATCTTGCGGGCTGATACGGCGGCGGTTGCGGCACTTGCACTTATTCAATCAATTATATTTGAAAACCATCCATCGTAATTTTACGATAAAAGAATTGCAATTATATTTTTTGTCTCTTATGTTCATTTCATCAAAATACTTTAGGCAAATAATTTGGGTACGATTATGACCTCACCACTTATAGATAGTAAAGCCGATCTTATTGAAGTTCTTTCAAGAGGAAATAAGCCAAAACAGCAATGGCGCATTGGCACCGAGCATGAGAAATTTACTTTTTTTCGTAAAGATAATTCGCCTGTTCCCTATGAGGGAGAAAACGGCATTGAGGCTTTGCTCAAGGGCATAATGGCGCTTGAAGATTGGGATCCGTTGCTTGATGAGGGCAAAATTATTGGGCTTAAATGCCCTGATACTGGCGGTGCAATTTCGCTTGAGCCGGGGGGGCAGTTTGAACTTTCTGGTGCGCCGCTAAAAAATGTGCATCAAACCTGTGCTGAAACTGCGGCACATCTGAAAATGTTATCAGAAATTGCTGAGCCGATGGGAATTGGCTTTTTAGGAGTGGGGGTTGCGCCAACTTGGGCTTTAGATGAAATTCCACTAATGCCAAAAAGTCGCTATGGTATAATGAAACCCTATATGGAAAAAGTCGGAACGCTTGGCACGTCAATGATGATGCGCTCTTGCACGGTGCAGGTAAATTTAGATTTTTCATCTGAAAGCGATATGGTTAAAAAATTGCGAGTGAGCTTGGCACTACAACCGATAGCCACCGCTCTTTTTGCAAATTCACCCTTTCTTAACGGCAAGCCAAATGGCTACCTCTCTTATCGCTCGCATATCTGGCAACATACCGATAATGCTCGCACTGGCATGTTGCCGTTTGTGTTTGAAGAAGGCATGGGGTTTGAGCAATATGTTGATTATGCACTTGATGTGCCGATGTATTTTGTGATGCGAGATAAAAAATATATCAATGTGGCAGGTGAGAGTTTTAGAGATTTTCTGGACGGGAAGTTACCGCAACTAATGGGTGAAAAACCAAATGTGCAAGATTGGGAAGATCATATTTCAACAATTTTCCCCGAAGTTCGCCTTAAGCAATTTTTAGAAATGCGAGGAGCAGACGGCGCACCATGGGCAGAAATTTGCGCACTTCCAGCTTTATGGGCAGGGATTTTTTACGACCAAAGCGCCCTAGATGCGGCATGGGATTTGGTCAAAAATTGGAGTGAAGAAGAGCGGCAGAACCTACGCAATGACGTACCAAAACTGGCTTTGAAAACAAAATTCCGTAAAACAGATGCTGCAAATATTGCAAGGCAAATGCTTGATATTTCAACCGCAGGATTAAAAGCACGTAATTGCTTAAATGGTGAAGGCATGGACGAAACCCACCACCTCGCTCCACTAGAATATACGCTTAAAACTGGCAAAACACTTGCTGAGCGTATGCTTGAACTTTATCATGGCAAATGGAATGGCGATATTTCACAGGTCTATAAAGATGCGGCTTATTAGGATTGAGTTACACGACGTACTTTCCCTCTCCCCTTGCGGGAGAGGGTGGCACGCAAAGCGTGTCGGGTGAGGGGTAAGAGAAAAATATAAGCGTCTTAGTTTGCCCCAAACGCTACACCACTCATCCGCCCTATCGGGCACCTTCTCCCGCAAGGGGAGAAGGAAGATATCTTTCTAACACCAGCAATAAAAGCTCAACATCCCTATGTTGAACCACGAACAAGAATAAATTGTTCCCTGTGATGTTTACAATGCACAACTTTTAGGCTCAGGTGTTTATATGTCCGCTAAAGTACCAAAATTCAAACTGACTAGGTTTTTGCTTGACGCTAAAAGAAATTCCTATGCAGGATTGGACGACAACGCAGCGATACTGAACCCATTACTCAAAGGTAGCAAACAGCTTGAGTGGAAGGATGGAGATTGGTTTTACCGTGATGTATATTATGGCATGTCATTATTTACGGGCATGGAAGTGGTTTATTATAGAGGAAAACCAATTTGGTCGATGAGCTATTCTGGCGGGACACAATCAGATGTCAAAGCGGAAGAAACAAAAATAATTTATACATTTTTGCGATCCGCTCTAATGAAGGCTCCCGTGGAGTTTCCAGTGCGTGGCCCAGCTGCATTTTCAAATAAAAATCTTTCGTATATTATGACAAGTCACGGGATCTTGGAATCTTTTTGGGGGCAAGAGGAAGTATCCGCCGATGGAATTTGTCGATATGCTCTTACCTTTGCAGGCGGATTAGTTCGTTAAACTGGTTATGGGTGTGTTTAAGGGATATGAAGTGGCGTTTCATCGGCAATTCCTTACAAATAAACATCCTTCCTATGCCCAAGCATAAGCACCAAAACTATCAATTTATCATGTTGAATTTCGCAAATTAGGCGATAAGACCCTACTCGATAGTGCCAAAAATATCCTAGTTTTGATCCTTTTAATTGCTTTCCCAATAATTTTGGGTCTATCGGAATATTGATCTCACTAATATACAATTTTAATTTTGCATCTTTTTTTATTGAAATGTCATGGGTGCTCATTAGTCTGTATGGACTTGTCAAAGATAAGCGACGTCCTTGACATTTCTTTGGTCGGCAATTGGTCGCCCAATGCATTGATAATGATGGAACGATCGGATTTGTATTCGGTGAAGCCATCGTACTGGATGACGTTTTCCATCGACCCAAGGATCGAACTCGACCTGACCCCGCTGTGGTATGAGCTGAAGCGGCGGGAAATTGAGGTTTGGGGAAAGGACGTCCCCTGCGGCAGCCAGATAGGCAGCCCATGAGCCAATGCCTGTTTCTGATTACTATACCTTGGCCTGGAATTTTTCCCTGTGCGCTGCATGCAATGGCGACCCTAACCTTTGGGGGTGAAACCTAGAGAAGCCCTTGTTCAGGCCATGGCTTTTGCCGATCAAATGCGTCTTGTGCAACAGCAGCAATGCTCCGTGCTGGTGGCGCATCTGGCGGCTTTACGTGGGGCGCTAAATCGGCCTCTGCCCACTAAGGAGGCCAGCTTGTTACCGTTCAAAAAAGCGCTTTCGCAATGCTGGAGTGTTGAAACCCGAATAACCAGACTGCCAGCCAGCGCCATTTACGATATCAGCTTGGTTTTTCTTTTGGTAATCAGCTTCTTGATAGCGCACCTAGCGCTTTGGCGTGACCGTTAATGTGGTTTGTGGGGTAGGGCTGGAAGTAGGATACCCATTCCATGACCGTGACTGACATCCTCGTCACCTCACGCGGACGCATCTGCAGGCACAAAAAATCAACATTTCAATCGTCATGGCTGGCCAAAGGCTGGAAATACAGGAGGTAGGCGGTGAAATATGGCTGATAAACTTCATGCTTTATGGTCTGGGATATATTGACTTGAGCAAAAAACATTGCAACCAATCGACAACCCATTCGGCATAAGGTTGTCACCCATGTCTTCGAGTCGAATCCTATGTAGTTTGGCGCACCTCGACAGAAAAAGATCGAACGCGCCAGCGAACTTCAACGCGAGCCGCGGCTCGTGCCGCGCCCCATCGGAGCATGAGCAAAGCGAATTAGCGCGAGATAGGAAAATGGTGCACCCGAGGCGATTTGAACGCCTGACCTCTGCCTTCGGAGGGCAGCGCTCTATCCAGCTGAGCTACGGGTGCAATTATAGTTGAATTGTCTATAAAATAAAAAATCAGCAATTAATAGCTTATCATTGAAATAGCTATTAATATTATTGATTAGGCACAAAAAAGCCCAATAGTTTTCTATCGGGCTTTCTCATTTAGATTTTTTTACTGGTTTGCTAAAACACTAACATTAAGCAGTGCAAGCAAAGCTGGTGGGTTATTTACCAAAGCTACAAAAGCCATAATAGGAGTAGGATTTTGTGGGTTTGCTTTTATCTCAATGTTTTTTGGATCATTTAGATATGTGCTAATGGCAGTGCTAACTTGTTTTTGTAATTCAGGAACTTCAAATTGAGTTAAAAACATTGGTGCCATCATAGCTAAACCCGGTACCATTTTATCACGAGTTGTGCCTTGTTGTGCAGCTACAAAATCAAGAGTTTTATTAGTAACGCCATAATCATCGAAACTAATAGCAAATTCATTAAATGATAATTGTGCTGCCAGATACATTATCATTTCCATGCTCTTTGCTTCATATTCAGGAGATGCAGGGTCAATTCCAGCTAGTTGTTTATTTATTTCCATTATGCTTTCAAGAACTTCAAGAGTATAGCCTGAGAAATCCATCGTCATATTGAGGCGACCAATATTTTTGAAATCAATATATAATTCATCTACCTTCATACGGCCATCAGCAAGCGTCCAAGTGGCATCGCCAAACATATTGCCTTCAATCGCAGTCATATCAAAAGCGGTTAGACCTGCACGAACCTCTTCATCTTCAATTTTGCTTAAATCGCCAAAAATATCATTAATCTCAAATATGCTACTAAAAATGCTTCTATCGTCATTAGAATCATTGGTTGCTCTAGTGCTTGCAATTTTGAAAACTTCTTCTCCTTCATAAGAAACAGAAATTTTCCCAGTACTAATCTCGTCATAAAGCGTCATATAAGAAAGTAAATCTTTCTCAGCATCTACAGGAACTAGAATATTATGAACAGTAATATCATTAACCTTGAAATTTAGATCATCATCAGTAAAATCAATATCCTTAAATTCAGCTCTTTTGGCACTATAACCACCGTTATTCGTTTCTTTTACGTCAAAAAATACTATTGGTGTATTTGCCATTGCAACGCCCTTAGAATAGGCAGTGTCTGGGCTTGACCAATCGCTTAGAGTAATAGTGTTGCCATCAACAGAAGCATTTTTGAATTCAATATTCATGCCAGCACCAGCGCTTAGGGCTATTGAGAGTTTATCAGCAAAATCACGAGCATCAAGTGCTAGTGCGCTAAGCGGGAAACTAAGTGAAGCAACGCCTATTATGGTTGCAAAAGCTAATTTATTCATTCTCATTTTTCGTCCTCATTTTGATTGTGCGGGGTTTATATTCTAGCTTGTTTATATTTGTATTACTTCAGATAAATCAATGGTAAATATGGCAAAATTAGTAGTTAAGTTAAAAACTTATCAATAAATTGCGCCAAATCATTAGTTATATGATGTATGTGATCTGCGTCATCGGCTCGCCCTAGCTCCCAACTTTCTACATGCTCATGGGTAAAATCATCATTTGGCACAACATGCACCGTTTGCATTCCTATTTCTGATGCTACTTTGAGGTTTTTTTCTAAATCGTCAAACATTATTGCTTTGTTGGTCTCAATTTCAAAATTATTGACAAACTTATCGTAAGCTATGGCTTTTGGCTTGGGGTTAAAGCCTGACATGCGAATATCAAACATGCCATCAAAAATATCAGCAAAACCAAGCTGTTCAAGCACAGCAGTTGCGTGCCCAATATCGGCATTTGTAAAAATAAATTTACGCCCATTAAGCGAAGTTATTTTTTCAACTAATTGCTTATCTTGTTTGACAATAGAATAATCAATATCATGCACATTATTTAGATAATGATTAGGATCAATGCCATAATCAATCATTAGCCCATTCATTGTTGTGCCATGATCACGGTAATAATCTTTTTGTAAGCGCCTTGCCTTTTCATGCTCAAAGCCAGTTATGTTCACTACATATTTGGTGATTAACACATCAACTTGTGCAAATAAATCGCAGGTGCGTGGGTAAAGCGTATTATCAAGATCAAAGACGAAATTGTCTATATGGGATAGGTTTTCTTTTTTCTTGTCGCCGTTGGTCGCTTTGCTCCCGACCCCGACACCCCCGCCGTTTATTCTTTTTCCACTATGCATCTCGCTAGGTTACTTTCTTTATGCTTGTCGCCGTTGGTCGCTTTGCTCCCGACCCCGACACCCCCGCCATTATTCTTTTTCCTTATGCGCTTTTATGCTTGTCGCCTTTGGGTTATTCAGCCCTTCAGACCCCGCTTGTCCGCCGTAGCCTTGGCGTAGGCGGAACACCCCCGCCGTGCTTTCTCTCTTGTCGCCGTTGGTCGCTCTCGCTCCCGACCCCGACACCCCCGCCATTTGTTCTTTTTTCACTTTATATCTCGTTTAGTTGCTCATTTTACTATCAATGTTCCAGCGCCATATTCGGTAAATAGCTCTATTAAAATAGCATGCTCGATTTTGCCGTTCAAAATAACTACACCTTCAACACCATTTTCTAGCGCTTCAAAGCAAGTTTCTACTTTTGGAATCATACCGCCGTGAATTGTGCCGTCTTTTATTAGTTCTTTTGCTCTTTTAATAGTGAGTTTGGGGATAAGGTTATTATCCCTATCAAGCACACCTACAACATCTGTAAGGAATAATAATCTCTTTGCTTTGAGCGCGCCAGCAATAGCGCCTGCAAAAATATCTGCGTTAATATTATAGGTATGACCATCATTTCCTGCGGCAACTGGGGCAATAACTGGTATCATCTCAGAACTTGCTAGCATATTTATAACAGAGCAATCTATTTTATCAGGCTCACCTACAAATCCTAAATCTATTATTTTTTCAATATTGCTATTGGGATCAATAATTTTTTTACTGGTTTTTTTTGCCACAACCATATTGCCATCTTTGCCGCAAAGACCAATGGCTTTTTCGCCCTGTTGATTAATCATCGCAACAATTTGTTTGTTGATTGAGCCAGCAAGAACCATCTCAACAATCTCTATGGTTTTTTCATCAGTTATGCGCAAACCATCGACAAATTCTGATTTAATGCCCATTTTTTCAAGCATCCTGCCAATTTGTGGGCCGCCGCCATGCACAATTATTGGGTTTAGCTTTGATTGTTTCAATAGAGCAATATCACGGGCAAAAGCCTTTGAAAGCTCAATGTCGCCCATGGCATGACCCCCATATTTTATCACTACCTGTTTTCCCTTATAGCGTTGCATATAAGGAAGGGCATTGGCCAAAATTGCGGCATCTCTTGATGAATTTTGTTGATTTTTCATTTTTTATCTATCTATTACAGTTGATATCCTTTTAGCGTGAAAAAATATAAATGTCATTGTATTATGCTACTTTATGTTAAACTTACTAAATTTAGAGAATTAACAAATGAAAATTACAATTTTACAAGTTGGGCAAACCCCAGAAATGATGCAAAATCGTTTTGAGCGTTACCCAAAGCAATATCAAGGATTATTACTTGCCAATGGTGAGGATTTTTCATTTGATATTAAATATATAATTGAGGGGGAAGAGCTTCCATCTCATTTGGGATTAGAGGGGGTAATTATTACTGGTTCTGCCCATTCGGTATATGATGATATTGCTTGGATTGAGCCTTTGCGTGATTTTGTTAAACAAGCATATGCACTAAAAACTCCTATGGTTGGCATTTGCTTTGGTCATCAAATAATGGCCGATGCGCTTGGTGGCACGGTTGAAAAATCTCATAAGGGGTGGGGAATAGGTCGCCATGTTTATCGTTTAGAGCAAAGACCTGATTTTATAAATGGAGCGGGTGATGAAATCGCTGTTGCATGTTCGCATCAAGACCAAGTGGTCACAGTGCCTGATAATGCTAAAGTGTTTTTAAGTTCTGATTTTACGCCTAATGCGGGCTTAGTCTATAATAATGGCGCAGCGATTTCACTGCAACCGCATCCAGAATTTGATAAAGATTATGCTGTTGCTTTAGTTGATAGGCTTAGGGGCAATAGTTTGAGCGAAGAGCAAGCAAATTTGGCTGAACGCTCGCTTGATGCGCCGCTTGATAGAATAGAAGTTGGAGATTTTATTGCAAGATTTTTTAAGCAAGCAAGGCAAATTTAACGTTTCCTAGCGCTTTCTGAGCGCTACGTGATTAACTGAATGATCAGAGCTTTTGGTCAGGATAAGATCGGCTCGTCCTCTTGTTGGCAAAACATTTTGCCTTAGATTTTCTAGGTTTATCGTCTGCCAATAATGATTAGCTAGTTTTAGCGCTGCTTTTTCATCTAATTTTGAAAATTGATGAAAGAACGAATTTGGATCTTTAAAGGCGGTTTTTCTCAAACGATGAAAGCGCTCAACAAACCAATTTTCAAGGTCATTTTCATTGGCATCAATATAGATAGAAAAATCAATAAAATCTGAAGCAAAAATTATTGGCTTACCGTCTTTGGGCAATTCGCCAGCTTGTAAAATATTAAGCCCTTCAACAATTATTATATCCGCTTTTTCAATTATTTTTTGTTTTCCCTCAACAATATCATAAATGAGATGCGAATAAATTGGCGAACTTACATTATCTTTACCTGATTTAAGATCGGCTAAAAACCTAATAAATTTTGCCCTGTCATAGCTTTCAGGGAAACCTTTTTTCTCCATTAAGGAGCGTTTTTCTAATTCTTTATTTGAATATAAAAACCCGTCCGTTGTAACTAACTCAACTTTTGGCGAATTTGGTAGGCGTTGCAATAGTGCGTGCATAATACGAGCGGTGGTTGATTTGCCTGCCGCAACCGAGCCTGCAACGCCAAAAATAAATGGTACTTTGTCGCCATTAGTTCCCAAAAATTTAGTTGAAGCTTTATGCACTTCTTTCACTGCCTCAACATAAAATGATAATAATCTGGTGAGCGGCAAATAAATTTCTTCAGCTTCAATTAGTGAAATAGGATCATCTATTGAGCGTAATCTCTCAATATCTTTTTCCTTAAGCGTCATCGGCTCATCGGCACGCAATTTTGCCCATTCGCTTTTGCTAAATTGATGATATGGCGAGAGGTAATCACTCATTTCATTGACCTATTTTCGAGAGGATTTTTCAGCTAAACCAGATTGTTTGGTGCGATTTTCTAGCTCTTTAAGAACTTCACTTAATTCAACGCCTGAAGATTTTAGCAAAATAAGCAGATGATAAAGCACATCTGCGGCTTCATTTTTCAACTCATTATTATCCCCAGCACTAGCGGCAATAATTGCTTCGATTGCTTCCTCGCCAAATTTTTCAGCGCATTTTTTTGTGCCCTTAGCTAATAATTTAGCACTATAGGATTGCTCAGTAGAGGCGAGCGCCCGCTCATCAATTATTTGCTTTAATTGCTCAAGAGTAAAAGACATTTTCTTGCTTTCAATTATCAATTCGCATTTTTATGCCATTATCTGCCATATATTGTTTGGCTTGTGCAATAGAGAAAGTGCCAAAGTGAAAAATTGATGCCGCAAGCACTGCGCTTGCGCCTCCCTGCTTAACCCCCTCAACCAAATGTTCAAGCGTGCCAACACCACCAGAGGCAATTACTGGCACTGATACTGCGTCAGAAATTTTACGGGTTAATTTAAGATCAAACCCTGATTTTGTGCCGTCCCTATCCATCGAAGTTACAAGCAATTCACCAGCGCCACGATTTGCCATATCTATAGCAAATTCAAGCGCATCTATGCCAGTTTTTTTGCGCCCCCCATGCGTAAATATTTCCCATTTTTCGCTTGAGACCTTTCTAGCATCAACTGAAACCACAATACATTGATTGCCAAATTTATCTGCCGCACGAGAAATGAAATCCCTGTCCTTTACAGCGGCAGAATTTATCGCCACCTTATCAGCGCCGCATAATAATAATTTACGAATATCTTCAAGCTCACGAACTCCGCCACCAACCGTAACAGGCATAAAACAATGTTCAGCAGTTTTTTCAACAATGTGAAAAATATTATCACGCCCCTCATGGGTTGCAGTAATATCTAAAAAACATAATTCATCTGCCCCAGCTCTATCATAAGCGATAGCCGCCTCAACTGGATCACCAGCATCAATAAGATCAACAAAATTCACGCCCTTAACGACACGGCCGCCCATAACATCAAGACAGGGTATAATTCTGGTCTTTAAGCTCATGCTGAAATTCCCTTAATCATAGCAAGCGCTTCATCAACATCTATACGCCCATCATAAAGCGCACGACCAGAAATTGCGCCCTCTAAAATTTGCATTTCTGGCTTTAGCATTATTTTTATATCGTCCATAGAAGCAAGGCCACCTGATGCAATAATTGGAATAGAGGTCGAATTGGCTAATTCAAGCGTGCTATGCCAATTTATACCAGCTAAAATCCCATCACGATCAATATCGGTATAAATTATAGCGCTAACTCCTGCGCCCTCAAAGCGTTTGGCGAGTTCAATAGCGCTAAGTTCAGAGCTTTTTGCCCAGCCTTCTATGGCTACTTTGCCCCCCTTGGCATCAATGCCCACCGCTACTTGAGAGGGGAATTTTTTACATGCCTCAATGACTAAATCAGGATTTTTAAGCGCCACCGTGCCTAAAATTACTCGTGCTAAACCCTTATCAAGCCAATTTTCAATATGCTCAAGCGTGCGAATACCACCACCAAGTTGCACTGGAAAATCAACCGCTTTTAAGATATTTTCAACCGATTGAGTATTAATGCTTTGCCCAGCAAAAGCACCGTTTAGATCAACTACGTGCAAATATTCAAAGCCTTGATTTTCAAAGCTCTTGGCCTGATTTGCAGGATTATCGTTAAAAATAGTTACCTGTTCCATATCACCCAATTTTAGGCGCACGCATTGCCCATCTTTAAGATCTATCGCTGGAAAGAGAATCATATCTGCCACCTTAAAAAATTCTCAAGTAATTTTAAGCCAAGCGCTTGGCTTTTTTCGGGGTGAAATTGCACCCCAACCATATTATCTTTTGCAATCATAGCCGTGATATCGCCAGCATAATCACAAGTTGCAATAATGTCTTGCTTCTCGTTTGCTTCAAAATGATAGGAATGCACAAAATAGGCGTGTTGCCCATTTTCACCATTATCGATATTTTTAAGCAGGGCATGTTTTTGCTTAAAAATAAGTTCGTTCCAACCCATGTGTGGGATTTTTAGTTTGCTATCTTTTGGCGCTATTTTTCTAACACTGCCCTTAATCCAGCCAAGCCCTTTATGTTTGCCTTTTTCTTCGCCAAAATCTGCCATGAGTTGCATACCAACACAAATACCAAAAAACGGCACTGCCTGTTTGATAACTCGCTCAATAAGGATTTCCTCAATCCCATCAATTAATAAAAGCCCCTGCTTACAATCGGCAAATGAGCCAACCCCCGGAAGCACAATCCTATCAGCTTTTAAGATTATTTCAGGGTTCGAGCTAACAATAATATTTGGGGGTGTTTCTAGCTCATTGCCAGCACGCAATAATGCCTTTTGCGCTGATTTTAGATTGCCAGAGCCATAATCAATTATGGCAATATTTTCACTCAACTTATGACCCCAACCTAAAATTAATCAAAGCAACTTGCGCTTGCTCATAATCGCTAGCAATTATATCACCGCTAGCTTTAAGCCCTTTTCTTTTAAGCGCTCTTACATAAATATTTGTCGCTTCAAAACCAATGTAAATGGCGCTTAAAACATAAAGCCAAAAAACGGCCTCACCGCCAATAAAAGAAGAAATTATTCCAAGCACAAATATTGCACTAAGCCAAAGCACCAATTCAAGCCAAAGATTTTTACTGATTAGCCAAAGAGGTGGCAAAAACGCTGCAAACCAGCTAAATTTTTCATCTATAATTACATAATCATCATCTTTTATCTCATCAGAGGAAAGAGATGGTTTTTGCAATATTTGAAATAAAGACATGTTAGAGGCTACCTTTGGTTGATGGTATCATATCGGCAGTGCGCTCATCAATGGCTATGGCTTTTTTTAACGCTCTTGCTAGCGCCTTAAAACAGCTTTCTGCAATATGGTGATTATTATCGCCATAGGGAACTTCAATATGCAAAGTTATGCCTGCATTCATGGCAAAAGCCTGAAACCATTCACGAAATAATTCAGTGTCCATTTCACCAACTTTATCAGAAGTGAAAGTAACATTCCACACCAAAAACGGACGCCCCGAAACATCAAGCGCTACATTGGCTAAAGTGCCATCCATTGGTAAAGAAGTGCTAGCATAACGGCTAATACCCTTTTTATCACCAAGTGCTTGTTTTATTGCTTGTCCAAGCGCAATGGCGCTATCTTCAACAGTATGGTGGAAATCAATATGTAAATCACCTTTGGCTTTAATTTCAATATCAATAAGCGAATGTTTAGCCAGTTGATCTATCATGTGATCAAGAAAACCAATAGATGTGCTAATATTATGCACGCCCGTGCCATCAAGATTGATAGTAACTGAAATATCAGTTTCATTGGTTTGTCGTGTTATATTTGCTGTTCGCATGATTAAACTCCAAAAAGACAAGATTTATCTAACAGTTTTTTATAAATATTAAAAGCCAAACAATGATGAAATAATTTTGTTATTTGCAATTATAATAAAATCACCTAAATGATAAGATAGATTAAAAAAAATGAGGATTTAATGGCTCACGATAATAATATTCCAACATGGCACGGCACAACAATAGTTTCTGTAAGAAAAGGCAATCAAGTTGTGATGGCAGGGGACGGTCAAGTTTCACTTGGCCCAACGGTGATTAAACATTCAGCTAAAAAGGTTCGCCTTTTAGCTGGCGGCAAAGTTATTGGCGGATTTGCTGGTGCAACGGCTGATGCTTTTACGCTATTTGAGCGGCTTGAAGCAAAATTAGAGCAATATCCAGACCAGCTTATGCGGGCCTGTGTTGAATTGGCAAAAGATTGGCGCACCGATCGCTATTTGCGCCGTCTTGAGGCGATGATGTTAGTTGTGAGCGCAAGTGATTCGCTGGTTCTCACTGGAACTGGTGATGTTTTAGCGCCTGATGAGGGCATTATGGCTATTGGCTCGGGCGGCAATTATGCCCTTTCAGCGGCATTAGCGCTTAAAGATACCGATAAAAGCGCCAAAGAAATTGCCCTCAAAGCGATGGAAATAGCAGGTAAAATCTGTGTTTATACAAATGATCAAGTAACGCTTGAAACCCTAAAAACCAAAAAGAAATAATCATATAATGAGTGAAAATAATAATATTAGCGAAAGCAATTATTCCCCACGTGAAATCGTATCAGAACTTGACCGCTATATTGTTGGGCAAAAAGATGCCAAACGAGCCGTGGCAATAGCCATGCGTAATCGCTGGCGCAGGCAACAATTACCTGAAGATATGCGCCGTGAAGTATCGCCAAAAAATATCCTAATGATCGGGCCAACAGGAGTTGGCAAAACCGAAATTTCTCGTCGCCTTTCACGCCTTGCCAATGCGCCTTTTATTAAAGTTGAAGCGACTAAATTTACCGAAGTTGGTTATGTTGGGCGTGATGTTGAGCAAATGGTGCGTGATTTGGTTGAAATTGGCATTTCATTATTGCAAGAAAAAAGACGTAAAGTTGTTGAGGCAAAAGCGCATATAAATGCCGAAGAGCGAGTTTTAGATGCACTGGTTGGAGCAAATGCACAAGATGGCACTCGCCAGTCTTTTAGAAAAAAACTACGTGAAGGCACGTTGGACGACAAAGAAATAGAAATAGAAGTTAGTGCCAGCGCCTCTGCTCCTCCAATGATGGATATTCCGGGAATGCCGGGAGGCTCTATGGGCATGATAAATATTGGCGATATGCTTGGCAAAGCCTTTGGCTCGGCTGGCGTTAAAAAGAAATTAAAAGTTAAAGACAGCTATAAATTATTGGTCAATGAAGAGTCCGATAAATTGCTTGATCAAGAGCAATTACAACAAGACGCCATTGATTTAGTTGAAAATCACGGCATTATTTTTCTTGATGAAATTGATAAGGTAACGGTGCGTGAAGGGCGTTCGGGCGGTGATGTATCTCGTGAGGGCGTGCAACGTGATTTACTGCCATTAATTGAAGGCACAACTGTTTCAACCAAATATGGCCCTGTTAAAACTGATCATATATTGTTTATTGCATCTGGCGCTTTTCATGTTGCAAAACCTTCGGACTTGCTGCCAGAATTACAAGGTCGTTTGCCAATAAGAGTAACATTGCGTGCGCTAACAAAAGAAGATTTTATCAAAATTCTTAGCGATACAGACGCCTCTTTAATCAAGCAATATGTTGCTCTTTTGGCGACCGAAGGCGTAACATTGGACTTCACCAAAAACGCCATAGATGCCATTGCTGAGGCTGCGGTTACGGTAAATTCTAATGTTGAAAATATAGGCGCACGCCGCCTCGCAACTGTAATGGAGCGCTTGGTCGAAGATATTTCGTTTGACGCACCCGATAAGGACGGCGAAACCATTAAAATTGATGCAAAGTTTGTTAAAAATCAGGTTGGCGCATTGGTAGAAGATGCGGATTTGAGCAAATTTGTTTTATAGTAATTTTACTATTTAACACGCTCAAGCATGATGACATTATGCACGGACTCAAGTTTTGGCTCAGGCAATTCTAGCACAAAACGATCCATGCTTTTATCTATTGCACTTAGACAACCAACTTGATTTCGTGTCTCATCTTGACCGTAGAGCTTATAGGTTTTTTCATAACCATAAGTACTTGCGCCACTATAAGATAATCCATTACCTGCTTGCACCATAACTCCAAAAAAGTTTTGCGAGCCGGTGGTTTTATTAATTGTTAGAACCTTTGCCTCTGCTCTGATTTGACACTTAAACCAATCATATATAATTAAGTCGGTTAATCCGCCCAATTTAATGGTGCGACAATTATAATTACCTTCAACTTGGTACATATCACTTATTGGCGCAAAGTCATTTTCAAACATCATAGCAATAAGTTTGCGATCGCTTTTATTAGTTGAACGCATTGCTGATCCAAGTCCTTTAGTACGACTAATTTCAAGCCGTTCCATTCTAACAACATCGCGTTTTTCAAGTTTAGGCCAATCGGGCAAATCACAAGAGGATTGTCCAGCAAATACAGTTGTGCTCAATAAAGAAAAAATAATTACCAAAGAATTTTTTATTGTTTTATTTTGTGTCATAATACTCACTCCCTGTTTCCATCTAATAGCATTATAGATAATAATGCTATAAATTGTAACAGAGGTATTTTTATGAATGGAATTGATTTAGCAAATAGTCCTGCCTTAGAAGAAATTATCCTTGAAATGCAAAAATCAATTTACTCAAATGCTAAAGCAATTATAATTCTCTAATATCAACAAAGTGCCCAGCAATGGCGGCAGCGGCGGCCATTTGCGGTGAAACTAAGTGCGTTCGTCCCTTAAAGCCTTGACGACCTTCAAAATTACGATTGGAGGTTGAAGCACATCTTTCTTCTGGTTTTAGCTTATCAGCGTTCATCGCTAAGCACATAGAGCAACCCGGCTCACGCCATTCAAAACCAGCATCAAGGAAGATTTTATCTAAACCCTCTTTTTCGGCTTGCACTTTAACTAGGCCAGATCCCGGAACAACCATAGCGCTAACGTTAGGGGCTATTTTTTGACCTTTAATCATAGCGCTAGCGGCACGAAAATCTTCAATGCGCCCATTGGTGCAAGAACCAATAAATACCCTATCAATTTTTATATCAGTAATTTTAGTGCCAGCCTTTAGCCCCATATATTCAAGCGCTCTAATTTTTGAGGCTCTCTTATTTTCATCTTCTATAAGGTTTGGATCTGGCACAATGCCCTCGATTGAAACCACATCTTCAGGTGATGTGCCCCAAGTTACAATAGGTGTAAGATTGCTAGCATCAATCACTAGTTTTTTATCAAAATGCGCACCCTCATCGCTATAAAGCTTTTTCCATTGCTCAACAGCTTTTTCATAATCTTTTCCCTTTGGCGAAAGCGGGCGACCTTTTACATAGGCGAAAGTTTTCTCATCGGGTGCTATAAGACCAGCTCGTGCGCCGCCCTCAATAGTCATATTACAAACGCTCATGCGCCCTTCCATTGAAAGCGCTTCTATTGCCTCGCCAGCAAATTCAATTACATAACCAGTGCCGCCAGCCGTGCCAATTTCACCAATAATTGCCATGATTAAATCTTTAGCGGTTGCACCCTCTGGTAGCTCACCATTTACCTGCACCAACATATTTTTAGCTTTTTTCTGAATAAGCGTTTGTGTTGCTAAAACATGCTCAACCTCTGATGTGCCAATACCATGCGCTAATGATCCAAAAGCCCCATGAGTTGATGTGTGGCTATCACCGCAAACAATGGTCATTCCTGGTAAGATAAAACCCTGCTCAGGGCCAATAATATGCACAACCCCTTGCCTTATATCCATCTCATCATAATATGGCACACCAAAATCGGCAGTGTTTTTAGCTAAAGTTTCAACTTGCAATCTGCTTTCAGGATCTTCAATGCCTTTTGAGCGATCAGTGGTTGGCACATTATGATCGACAACTGCTAATGTGCGTTTTGGGGAGCGCACCTCTCGATTGCTTAGGCGCAAACCTTCAAATGCTTGCGGTGATGTAACTTCATGCACCAAATGGCGATCAATATAAATTAGCGATGTGCCATCTTCATTATTTGTTACAAGATGATTATCCCAAATTTTATCGTAAAGAGTTTTTGCCATTATATTATTGCCTAAATCAGATTAATTTATTGAGGTTTTAGTTTGTGAGAAGGCTTTTGGTCAAGTATATTCTATTTCTTAATGCTTTGTTTTAGTGAAATAGCTAGTTCCTTAAAATCAACTCCACCAAATCCCCAGATAGAAGTATTAAGCCCAATTTTTTTCTTAGCATATATGGCAATGGCGCTTTGCGCAATAATTCTGGCTATCATATTAACAATAGCTGCACCAATTATTCCATAAATTGGAATGACAATTAGAAAAATAACAAAGCTAATGAGCATTGTTGAGCCAAAAATTGCTAAGAATGCTCGCTCATGTCCTGTCATCATCATAACAATTCGTGTTGGGCCAGTTGCCGCATCAACCAAAAGTCCAGCACTTAATAGCAATAGAATTATTTTCCCCTCTGCATAAGAAGCACCAAATAATGAGAGGATTAAATCTCCAAATAATAGAAAAATTATAAAAATACCCAAAGAAAATATAAAGCCTGCCCAAGTGCAAAGAGAAGTAACTGCTTGTGCTTTTTCAATTTCACCAGAATGAAAATGCCTAGCAACCATTGGAGCGATAACCAGAACTATTGCATGCATAAATAGCGTCATTAGGCCAGCGGTGCGAAAGGCATTAAAATATAATCCTGCACTTTCCATAGTTACAAATAGCCCAACTAACACAACATCAATATTTAATGCCGCCATTTCAATGAATGCAGCAGCCAAAAACCAAAGACTGATTTTCCCGTGGTTTTTTACATATGGCTTAAGGGAGGAAAGATGAATTTGTGTTTGATAATTAAAGTGATTAGCTATTAAAAATTGCGCAATCATTGCCAAAGATAATAAAAAAGCTGCTAATAATAGCGCTTGGCTACCATCAAGCTCAAAGCCATAAAAATAAAACACAACAACTATTATAGGTAAGCTAGCACGCCATAAAATATCTCGTGGGCTAAGAGCGCTTAAAACTGAGCCTTGTGCCCTTAGGGCAGACGAGCCATATTCGGCTATTGCTAATGGTAATATTAAAGAGCTTGCGGCTAAAATATAAGACAATGATGATAGGCTTTGATTTGTTATGGAACTAAATATCAAAACCAACAAAATTAACAAAGCCGTTATTGCAATCCCAGCAATAATCACCAAAACCCAACCAGCGCTAAGTGCTTCAAGGGCTTTTTTGCGTGATTTTTTTGCCATTTCTTCAGGCCAAAAGCGTAAAATCGCTGTTTCTTGTCCCATAGAAGCGGCGATTGCCAATATTGTAGCTAGAGCAAAGCCAAACGCAAACTGTCCGTAATATTGTTCGCTCATGGTGCGTGAAAGCACAACAAACATCAAATATGTGAGGCCAGCGGTAGTAATTTTTATAGCTAAAGAGGCAAGAGATTTGGTGAAACCTTGCAACACTACTGATTTAATATCTGTTTTTTCGTTTTCTGACATATGTTATCATGCACAAAAAACCATTTTAATGGAGTTAATAACCTAGGCTTAATCCAAAGATTTATTATGATGATGAAGCTACTTACTCGACATTTAAGAAGAACATGAGCAAACTACATTATGAAAGTTTCAAATAGTGATTCTATTTATGTCACTTATGAAATTTAAGTGGGGCTTTAGGGGTAAATAAAATGAGCAATGAAGGTAATAAAGTTTTTTTAGCTTTAAGCGAGAGAGCAAAACATCTGGCAAAAAAAGAGCCAAATTTTGCTAATTTTTTAACTCATAGCATTGGATCGATTGACAAACATGATCTATTAGGGCTTTCCCCTAAACATTTTGAAGAAATTTTACGCCATTCATATAAAAGATTGCAAACTCGTGAAGCTGGCAAACATTTAATAAATATTTGGCAACCAAAAGAGCAAAGCGAGGCATCAACTCCTTCGCAAGTCATTGATATTTTTGTTGATGATATGCCGTTTTTAGTTGATTCTGTGCTTGGCGCTATTCGAGCAATGGGCGGCAATATTAAATTAATCGGCCACCCTGTGCTTCCTTTGAAAATTGAGAATAAAAAACTTACAGTTCTATCTGCGCAAGAAAAGGATTGCACGCTTGAGAGTTTTTTACATATCCATATCGATCCTATTGGTGATGATGAAGCTATAGAGCAATTATTTGATGAGCTTGATAGGGTTTTGGTTGATGTGCGAAGAACCGTAAATGGCTGGCGTTCAATGCTTGAGCGCTTAGCAAAAGTTGTGAAAGATTATCGTGAACATTCACCAAATATTTCAGAAGCAGATAGTGCAGAAACTACCCATTTCCTTGCATGGCTGGCAAATCATAATTTTACCTTTATGGGAATGCGTGAATATTCACTTGTTAATCAAGATGAGGATTTAAGTCTTGAAGCAATAAAAGATAGCGGCTTGGGCATATTAAAAGATGAGGACTATAAGTTTTTGCGCCATGGCGAAGAATTAGTTGAAGTAACCAAGCAACATTTGGAATTTTTTAAGCGAGATGATTCATTAATGGTAACAAAGGCCAATATTCGCTCAAACGTGCATAGGCGCACATTTTTGGATCTTATTGCGGTAAAAACCTATGATGAAAGCGGAAATATAAAAGGCGAATTGCGCATGGTTGGTCTATTTACCTCCATGTCCCTTAATACCCCACATATTGAAGTTCCCTTCATTAGACGTAAAATATCCGAAGTAATGAAACGCTCTGGTTATGCGCCAAAAAGCCATGCAGGAAAAGCATTAATGGCGGCTTTGGATAATTATCCACGTGAAGAAATTTTTCAAATTTCTGAAGGTCTATTATTAGAGTTTGCAAAAATTGTTTCAACTCTTCCCGATCGCCCGCAAATTCGTGTGTTACCAAGAATTGATCCATTTGATAATTATGTTTCAATAATGTTATATTTACCTCGTGATAGATATACATCAACCTTGCGTGAGCAAATTGCGCAATATTTAGCAAAAAAATATAATGGTCATCTATCTGCCTATTATCCATATTTCCCTGAAGGGGAATTGGTTCGTGTGCATTTTATTATTGGTCGTCGTGAGGGCAAAACCCCAATAATTGATCGTGAAATATTAGAGGCAGAAGTTAGCGATTTGACCAAGAATTTTGGTGATAGATTAATTGAGGCTGCTAGTAATCCTGCAGATATTGCTAATTATAAAGATAGTTTTTCACCAGCCTATCAAACCAATAATTCGCACCTTGAAGCGCTAAAAGACATTGCTATATTAAAACAATTAGAACAAAGCGATCGCATTTCGGTTAGATTTATTGCGCAAGATATGCAGAACGATGAGACATCAGAGCAAGATATTCAATATAATTTACGACTTTATCATGTAGCAACGCCAATTCCGCTTAGCGATCGTGTGCCAATGCTTGAAAATTTCGGCTTTAGGGTAATTGATGAGCGCTCCTATGAGGTGCGCCCACAAGACGGGATAAAGCGTTTTATCCATGATATGGTTATTGAAACTAATAATGAGCAAATAATTGACATAGAAAAAATAGCAAGCGTTTTAGAGAATGCGATAATTGGTGTTTGGGACGGTTTTGCTGAAAGTGACGGCTTTAACGAATTAAGCACTATTGCATTATTAAAATGGCAAGATGTAACAATTTTACGGGCAATGGGGCGTTACTTAAAGCAATTAGGCGTATCATTTTCGCAAAAATATATGTGGAACACGCTTTGCATTCATTCTGATATAGCAAAAAAACTTATTGATCTATTTTACGCTTCTTATGATCCTAAATTTGAAAAAGATAGGGAAGCTGAAATTAGTCGCCTTAGCGAAGAAATATTATCACAATTAGCGCAAATTAGTTCAGCCGATGAAGATAGGATAATTCGTCATTTCTTAAATTTAATAGACGCTTCACTTAGAACTAACTTTTTTCAGCGCCAAGAGGATGGTGCACGCAAACCTGCTCTAGCGATGAAATATGATTGCCATAAGGTTGATGGAATGCCAGAGCCTCGCCTTTATCGTGAAATATTTGTCTATTCCCCAATCGTTGAAGGGATTCATATGCGGGGCGGAGAAATCTCTCGTGGAGGCTTACGCTGGTCAGATCGTCCCGAAGATTTTAGAACCGAAGTTTTGGGGCTTGTTAAAGCGCAAATGGTGAAAAATGCCGTTATTGTTCCTGTTGGCTCAAAGGGCGGATTTGTTCCCAAAACCATGCCAGCAAACCCTGATAGAGAGACTTTTATGTCTTTTGGCATAGCGGCATATAAGATTTTTATTGGCACTTTACTTGATGTAACCGATAATCTTGATGGTGATAAAGTAATAGTTGCGCCAAATGTTGTTTGTAAAGATGGTGCTGATCCATATTTAGTTGTGGCAGCCGATAAGGGCACTGCTAGCTTTTCTGATATTGCCAATGGCATTTCTGAACAACGTGGCTTTTGGCTTGGCGACGCTTTTGCTTCTGGTGGCTCAGTTGGTTATGATCATAAAAAAATGGGCATAACGGCACGTGGTGGCTGGGAAGCGGTCAAGCGGCATTTTCGTGAAATGGATAGAGATATTCAAAGCGAGCCGTTTAGCGTTGTTGGAATTGGTGATATGTCGGGCGATGTGTTTGGCAATGGTATGTTGCTCTCAGAGCAAATAAAATTGCTTGGTGCTTTTGATCATAGAGATATTTTTATTGACCCAAATCCTGATGTTGCAAGTTCTTTTGTTGAGCGCAAAAGATTATTTGAAATGGGTCGCTCTACTTGGCAAGATTATAATAAGGAATTGCTTTCAAAGGGCGGCGGGATTTATCCACGCTCCTCAAAAAGCATTGAATTATCTGATGAAGCAGTTTCAATGCTGGGCTTAGATAATAATAAGCTAACTCCAAATGAGCTTATGAACGCTATCCTAAAAGCAGAGGCTGATCTTTTATGGTTTGGCGGAATTGGCACTTATGTTCGCTCAAGTTCTGAAAGCGATGCAGACGCTGATGATAGAGCAAATGATGATATTCGCATTAGTGGCAAACAGGTGCGAGCAAAGGTTATTGGCGAGGGTGCTAACCTTGGAATTACGCATCTTGGGCGCATAGAATTTGCGCTAAATGGTGGGCGTATTAACACAGATGCAATAGATAATTCAGCTGGTGTGAACTCATCGGATCTTGAAGTTAATATCAAAATTGCGCTTGGAACTTTAGTGCGTTCAGGAAAGCTAGATTTAGAAGCTCGCAATGAATTTTTAGCCACTATGACAGATGAGGTAGCTGAATTATGTTTGCGTAATAATTATTTGCAAACATTAGCATTATCTTTGATTGAGCGACGTGGCATGGAAACTTTTCCCGATCTCGTTTTATTCATGCATGATCTTGAACATAAAGGAGAGCTTGATAGGTCTGTTGAGTTTTTACCAGATGAAGCGCAAATATCAGATCGTATAAATTCAGGGCAGCCATTTGTGCGACCAGAGCTTGCGGTGTTGCTTTCTTATGCCAAAAACACGCTTTATAAGGAATTGTTAAATTCAAAAGTT
>JAKISM010000010.1 GCA_021648585.1 Devosiaceae bacterium
TTTAGGGTTGAATATTACAATAATTATATTATTTTTGGAAGGTTATTTTTATGAAGCTTATGCGTATCGGGAGTTTAGGCTCAGAAAACCCAGCGATTTTACTTGATGATGGCACAATTAGAGATATCTCATCTATTGTCAGTGATATTGCTGGTGATGCGCTTGGTGCAAAAAGCCTCAACAAAATCCGCAACAGTAATCTTATTTCTCTACCCATATTAGATGCCAATAAGCGCATTGGCGCTTGCGTTGGAAATGTCAGCAAATTTATTGGCATTGGTCTAAATTATTCTGATCATGCTAAAGAGTTGGGATTAGAAATTCCCTCTGAGCCAGTAATATTTACAAAAGCCACTACCTGCATTTGTGGCGCAAACGATGATATTATCATGCCGCCAAATTCTAAAAAACTAGATTGGGAAGTAGAACTTGGCATAGTGATTGGCACAAAGGGAAGTTATATCGAGGAAGAAAATGCGCTAGATCATGTAGCCGGTTATTGCGTGGTCAATGATATTTCTGAACGTGAAAATCAAATTGAAAAAGCCGGCCAATGGGTAAAAGGAAAATCAGCCGACACTTTTGGCCCTATTGGCCCATATTTAGTAACCAAAGACCAAGTGCCTAACCCACAAAATCTTAAACTTTGGCTAGAGGTAGATGGCAAGAGGATGCAAAATGGCACAACAAAAACTATGGCCTATGGCATAAAACATCTAGTGCATTATGTTAGTCAATTTATGACATTACTACCGGGTGACATCATCACAACTGGCACTCCTCCCGGTGTTGGCATGGGGAAAAAGCCAGAAGCAATATTTCTAAAAGTAGGGCAAAAAATGCGCCTTAGTGTTGAGGGTTTAGGTGAGCAAAATCAGGAAATTGTTAGTTCTTAAACAAATATAATTTTAACAAAACTTGACGAAATTCATCTAAAACGGCACACTCCTCTAAGGGGGGGGGGAAGATGGGAACAATTACACTACCAATTTGGTTTGTGATACTTGCAGCGATTTTAGCGCTTTTTGGGCTAATTGATCGTTTGCTTGCGCCTTCCGTTCGCTGGTTTTTTCGTCGTCGTGCCAATAAGGCGATTGAAAAACTAAACTCAAAACTTTCACTAAAAATCCAACCCTTTAAGCTAACAAAAAGAGAGGGTTTAATCGATGCTTTAATGTTTGATCCAGAAGTTATAAAGGCGATTGAAAACCAAGCAAAAGAGAGCGGCTCAACACGTGAAGTAATAATGGAAAAAGCACGCTCCTATGCGCATGAAGTCGTGCCAGCATTTTCGCACTACACATATTTTAAGATAGGCACAAGACTAGCACGTTCTGTCTCAAAAATGCTCTATCGAGTGCGTTTGGGGAACCCAGATGAAGCCGCATTAAAAGAAATTGATGAAAATTCTAGCGTGGTTTTTGTAATGAACCACCGCTCAAACATGGATTATGTTTTAGTAACTTACATGGCGGCAACTTCATCTGCGCTTTCTTATGCGGTGGGTGAGTGGGCACAAATTTGGGGATTGCAAAGCCTTATTCGAGCAATGGGCGCATATTTTGTGCGTCGCCAATCAACTGGCAATGCGCTTTATAGAAAAGTGCTAGCTCGCTACGTACATATGGCAACAGAAGCTGGGGTAACGCAGGCGATATTTCCCGAAGGCGGGCTTTCAATGGACGGCAAATTGCGCCCGCCAAAATTTGGCCTATTATCATATATGGTAAGCGATTTTGATCCAAACTCAGACAAAGATATTGTATTTGTTCCAGTTGGGCTAAATTATGATAGGGTATTAGAGGATAGAATGCTCAGCTCCAATGCCAAACGCAAACAGGGAGAAAAACCAAAATTCCGCTTCTCACCAAAAATCTTGCTTGGCTTTATCGGGCACTCAATAGCACTAGCCTTTAAGGGACAATGGTTTCGTAATGGCTATGCCTGTGTTTCGTTTGGCAAGCCAGTTTCAATGCGAAAATATCTGAGCAGCAGAGGCACAAAAAACAGCCTTAGCGGCGTGAGCGCAAGTAAAAAAAGCGAAGCGACCAACGGCGGCAAGAATAAAGAAGGCAACCAGCAAGATTATAAAATAGAAAAAGAACAAACGGCGGGGGTGTCGGGGTCGGGAGCGTTAGCGACCAACGGCGACAAGAATAAAGACGACAAGAATAAAAGAGCTTTCGATCTACGATTAATGAGCGAAGAACAACGATTTGAAGAAATTGAAAAATTGGGACAAAGCCTAATGCAAGAGGTTGGCAAAGCAGTGCCTGTTTTGCCCGTATCGCTAGTTGCAACAATATTTGTGCAAGAAGGCGCGCGCCCACTTTCTCTATTTGAAGTCAAGCAAAAGACCTTTAATCTAATCACAAAACTAGAAGAAAGCGGAGCGCATATTCATGTGCCACGCAATGATCATGATTATTTAATTGATGTAGGTCTGCGTATGCTCACCCTGCGCCATATAGTAAAAAAAGAAGACGATAAATATCGTGCTAATTGGCAAGAAACAGATTTGCTAAATTATTATGCAAATTCTATTGTGCATTTGCTATAAAAATCCCTTCAAAAGTAAAGTGAATAACCTCCAACATAGCTAAAACAAGATGTCATCCTGAACGACCCGCTGCGCAAGCGCCTGCGCGGCGAGAAGTGAAGGATCTTTTGCTCTGAGTTAAAAGATACTTCGCTTTGCTCAGTATGACATTGAGTTATTCGCTCAGCATGACAAAATAACTGGTAACATCTTTCATCTATTTCTAGCCAGCTTTCTATAGAGGCCTCTTCAAAAGTAATTATTAAATAGAGAACAAGATAAAAACTTATTATATCTTAATCACCATAGCAGTTAAATACATGAAATACATGAATATAACACCAAAAGCTATTCCGCTAAGCGCATATCTGTCTAGCGTTATTTGACCGCCTTTTTCGCCTCGCATTGCATAAGATCCAGCTTCAAATATCAATTAGATTTTGCAAAGACTTGACAATTTCTTAATAGAATTCAATGCTCGTAAAAAGAATGAATTGTCAGGGGTAAAATTTGCCAGAAGGAAAGAGGCTACCAAGCGGAATTAGAACATTTGTGCGTTTAGTTGACGCTATGAACCGATTTATTGGTCGAATTACAATGTATCTGATTTTTGTAATGATTGCTGTTTTGATTTATTCCACAATCATGAAAAGTTTTTTCACGCCTTCCTTGTTTACCTTAGAAATTGCTCAGTTTTTAATGGTTGCATATTTTTTGTTAGGTGGCCCCTATTCTATGCAAACTGGCGATCATGTACGTATGGATCTTGTTTATGGTATGTGGTCAGATAAAACTCGTGCATGGGTTGATATTTTTACGGCAATATTTTTATTCACCTATCTAATAATTTTACTTTATGGCGCAATATCATCAACTGCCTATTCGATGGGCGTTGGAGCAAACGGCATTTTGGAGCGCAAATTTTCTGCTTGGCGTCCCTATATGTGGCCAATTAAAACCATTATGCTAATTGGCATATTTTTGATGTTATTGCAGGCGATGTCGGCGTTTTTCAAAGACATTGCTAAAATTAGAGGGGAAACCCTTTAATGAGCTATGAAATGATAGCGCTTTTAATGTTTGCATCAATGATGCTCATGTTAATGACTGGGCAACGGGTATTTGCAGCTATTGGTGCGGTTGCTTCAATTTTTTCTTTGTTCCTATGGGGTGATGGCGGCTCAGAACTTGCCTTTTCGGCGGCAATAAAATTGATGAATTGGTATCCATTGCTAACATTACCGCTATTTATTTATATGGGATATATGCTCTCAGAAAGCGGCATTGCAGATGATTTATATGAAATGTTTCATGTCTGGTTTGGCGGCTTAAGGGGTGGATTAGCGATTGGCACGATTGTGCTTATGGTAGTGATTTCAGCGATGAACGGCTTAAGCGTTGCTGGCATGGCTATTGGTGCAACTATTGCGTTACCTGAATTATTAAAGCGGGGTTACGATAAAATCATGGTAACGGGGGTGGTGCAAGCGGGAAGCTCGCTTGGCATTTTAGTGCCGCCAAGTGTGGTATTGGTGCTTTATGGTATGATTGCCCGCCAGCCAGTTGGCCAGCTTTGGCTTGCTGGAGTATTACCCGGCTTAATGATGGCGTCACTATTTATTATTTATATTATTGTGCGCTGTCGTATTCAGCCTGAGCTTGGGCCAGTAATGCCAAAAGAAGATCGTGATATGCCATTGCGTGATAAATTGCGCTTGTTGCGAGCTGGAATTTTACCATTGTTAATTTTCTTTTCAATGACTGGATTGTTTTTGATGGGCATCACTTCACTGGTGGAAAGCTCGGCGGTTGGTGCTCTAACGGCTACGTTAGCGGCTTTATTTAAGAAGAGGCTAAATTATACGGTTATAGAGGCAACTTTACGAAAAACGCTTGGTATTTCGTGCATGTTTATGTGGATTATTCTGGCGGCATTAGCGTTTGGTGCGGTGTTTGATGGTTTGGGTGCTGTGAAATCTATTGAAGGGTTTTTTATTGGGCAATTAGGTCTTGGGCGTTGGGAAGTGCTAATATTAATGCAGCTTTCATTTTTATTGATGGGCACGTTTCTTGATGATACGGCTATGCTGGTAATTGTTGCACCGCTTTATATTCCACTAGTTGCTTTGTTGGAGTTTAATCTTATTTGGTATGGTGTATTATATACAATTACTTCGCAAATTGCCTATATGACGCCACCATTTGGTTATAATTTATTTTTGATGCGATCTATGGCGCCACCTGAAATTACGCTGATCGACATCTATCGTTCTATCATTCCATTTGTTGGGGTGATGTTATTGGCTTTAGTGCTGGTTATGGTTTTCCCACAAATAGCTTTGTGGTTGCCATCTTTGCGCTATGCATAATCAATTAGTTTTGATTATGCTATAAGGTGCGAACAGCGCCCAGCGCCCAGCGCTTATGCGCTGCACCCGTGTAGGCCTTGCGGAGTAAGAATAGCCGTGAACGAAATAACTAATATATCTAAATCATTTTAAAATGATATAGATATATTAATATGCAAATTGCCTTTTTGTTTGGTGATCTGCATCAATTAGAGTGCTTAATTGATAAGGCTAGTCTCGCTCTATAAGAGATTAAAACCTATTATCACACTCTAAAATAACAGTTAGACTGGTATTTTGTAACAACAGGATATTAGACAGCCTAACTTAAACAAGGAGGAGACTAAAATGACTAATAGACGTAACTTTATTAAAAAAGCAGGTCTTATAACCGCCGGTGCTGCAGGTGCTTCAACATTAGCTGCGCCCGCTGTTATTGGGCAATCCATGATTAAATGGCGGATGCAAACTTATGCAGGCGCATCTCTTGGCGCTCATGTTATTAAGCCAGCTATTGACGCTTTTAACAAGGCAGCAAATGGCGAGATGGAAGTTGAGTTGTTTTTTGCTGATCAATTAGTACCAACGGGCGAGTTATTTCGTGCGATGCAAAAGGGAACTATTGATGCGGTGCAATCTGACGATGATTCTATGGCATCTCCAACAGAAGTAACTGTATTTGGAGGATATTTCCCATTTGCCTCTCGTTATTCGCTCGATGTTCCAGTCTTGTTTAATCAATATGGCCTAAAAGAAATTTGGGAAACTGAATATGCCAAAGTTGGTGTTAAACATATTTCTGCTGGTGCATGGGATCCATGCCATTTTGCAACCAAAAAACCAATTCGCTCACTTGCTGATCTCAAAGGTCTAAGGGTATTTACTTTCCCAACAGCGGGTCGTTTTTTAACTCAATTTGGAGTTGTTCCTGTAACGCTACCTTGGGAAGATATCGAAGTTGCTTTGCAAACTGGTGAACTTGATGGTGTTGCATGGTCTGGCATCACCGAAGATTACACAGTGGGTTGGGCAGATGTTACCGATTATTTCTTAACCAATAATATTTCGGGAGCGTGGGCTGGATCTTTCTATGCTAATATGGATCGTTGGAACGAGTTACCTGAACATTTGCGCACCATGTTGCAATTAGCAATGGATAGCTCGCACTATTATCGCCAATGGTGGTATTGGGGCGGAGAAGCTGCTTTGCGTGTTAATGGCACAAAAATGAAGCTAACTTCTATTCCTGATGATGAGTGGGCACAAGTTGAAACTGCTGCTCGCAAATTCTGGGATGAAATTGCAGCGGAAAGTGAAACTAAAGCAAAAGTTGTTCAGATATTCAAAGATTATAATGATGTTATGGATAAAGCTGGACGTCCTTATCGTTATACTTAAACTAATAGATTATCTTAAAAAATGTTCGCGCGAAAATTTGCGCGGACAACTTATTGAAAATAGGGGTTAGAATGTCTTCAAATCTTTTTGTTAAAGAGTTAAAAAAAGCAGTTGCAAGCGGTGAAATTGATACCGTAATTGTAGCACAAATTGATATGCAGGGGCGCTTGATGGGCAAGCGGTTTCATGCAGGTTTTTTCCTAAAAAGCGCAATTAAAGAAACCCATTCATGCAATTATTTGCTAGCTACCGATATGGAAATGGAAACGGTTGAAGGTTATAAGGCGACCAGTTGGGAGGCTGGATATGGCGATTATATTATGCAGCCAGACCTTAGCACTTTACGCATCATTCCATGGTTAGAAAAAACCGCCTTAGTTTTGTGTGATCTTAAAGATCATAAAACCCATAAAGATGTACCCCATTCGCCACGTGCTATCTTGAAGAAGCAAATTGCTCGCCTTGAAGAAATGGGCATGAAGGCAATGATGGCAACTGAATTAGAATTTCATGTTTTCAAACAGAATTTCGAGCAAGCCCATGATGAGAACTATCGCTCTTTAGAGCCAATAAGTCCCTATAATGAAGATTATCATATTTTCCAAACTACAAAAGAAGAGGGCTTAATGCGAGCAATTCGAAATGGATTGCATGGTGCTGGCATTGTGGTTGAAAATACCAAAGGCGAGGCGGACGCTGGGCAAGCGGAAGTGAATGTAAAATATTGTGAAGCGCTAGAAGTTGCAGATAATCACGTTATTATAAAAAATGGCGTAAAAGAAATGGCTTTTTTGCATGGTAATGCGGTAACATTTTTAGCTAAATGGAGCGCAAAGGCTGCTGGCAATAGCTCGCATATTCATCAATCTCTATGGAGCAAAGAGGGCGAGCCGCTTTTTTATGATGAAAAAGAAAAGCACGCCATGTCTAAAATTATGCGCTCATATATGGCAGGTCTTTTAGCTCATGCAAGCGAAGCAACTTTGTTTCTTGCTCCTTATATAAATTCATATAAAAGATTTGTTGCAGGAACTTTTGCGCCAACCAAAGCAATTTGGTCAATGGATAATCGCACGGCTGGCTTTAGGGTCTGTGGAGCTGATACAAAATCAGTACGAGTAGAATGTCGTATTGGTGGCTCAGATCTTAATCCATATCTTGCACTTGCAGCGCAAATTGCGGCTGGTATTGAGGGCATTGAAAAAAATATGGAGCTTGAGAAAGAATTTGTTGGTGATGCTTATGGTGGTAAAAATGTGCGTGAAATCCCTAGCACTTTAAGGCAAGCAACAAAAGCGTTGGATAATTCAAAAATGCTTCGTAAAGCATTTGGCGATGATGTTATTGATCACTATGTTCACGCAGCTAAGCATGAACAAAATGAATATGATGGCATTGTGAGCGATTGGGAAGTTAATCGAGGATTTGAGAGAGCATAATAAAGTAGAGTAAAATGAAAAAAGTAAAATTAATATCCCCCATAGATGGCTCAACCTATATTGAGCGTGAAGTTGCAACTGAGCAAGTGGCAAGAGAAGTCATTGCCAATGCAAAACAAGCACAAACAGCATGGGCAAATCGTTCAATAGATGAACGCACTAAATTGGTTATGGCTGGCATTGAAAAGCTAGGTGAGATGAATGATGAAATAACCTTAGAGTTGGCGCATCAAATGGGTCGTCCTATTCGTTATGGTGGTGAATTTTCTGGTGTGAACGAGCGCTCAAAATATATGGCTTCGATTGCGAAAAAGGCACTGCACCCGATTTTAATTGAAGATAGCGAAGGCTTTGAGCGCAAAATTAAACGAGTTCCGCATGGTTTAGTTTTTGTAATCGCCCCTTGGAATTACCCTTATATGACGGCGATAAATTCTATCGTGCCTGCGCTTATTGCAGGTAATGTTGTGATGTTAAAACATGCTAGCCAAACGCTAAAAGTTGGTGAGAGATTAGAGCAGGCGCTCCATGCTGGTGGTGTGCCAAAAGCAGTGTTTCAAAATATTGTACTTGATCATGAAACAACTTCAAACCTAATCGCTGACAATGGTTTTGACTTCATTAATTTTACTGGCTCGGTTGGTGGTGGTAGCGCTATTGAAAAAGCTGCCGCTGGCACATTTACTCCGATAGGGCTTGAGCTTGGTGGCAAAGACCCTGCTTATGTAATGGAAGATGCGGATATTGATCTAGCGGTTGAAACGCTGATTGATGGCGCAATGTTTAATTCGGGGCAATCTTGTTGCGGTATTGAGCGGATATATGTTTGCGAAAAACTCCATGATGAGTTTGTTAAAAAAGCAGTGGCGATTGTTTCGCAATATAAATTGGGTAATCCGCTAGATAAAGAAACTACATTAGGGCCACTGGCGCACGAGCGTTTTTCGCAAGATATTAGGGCGCAAGTTAATGAGGCTATTGCTATGGGCGCAACGCCAATGATTGATAAGGATTTATTTCCTGAGGATAATGGCGGCGCATATCTTGCTCCGCAAATTCTCACCAATGTTACTCATGATATGCGTATTATGCATGACGAAACTTTTGGCCCTGCGGTTGGTATTATGAAAGTTAAAGATGACGAGCAGGCAATCGCTTTAATGAATGATAGCGAGTTTGGTCTAACGGCTTCGCTTTGGACTAAAGATATTGAGCGAGCGAAAAATATTGCTGATCAAATTGAAACTGGCACTGTTTTTATGAACAGAGCCGATTATATTGATCCGGCTCTATGTTGGACAGGTTGTAAAAACACAGGACGAGGAGGGGCAATGTCAGAAATTGGTTATCACAATCTCACTCGTCCAAAATCTTATCATTTTAAAAAGGCTTAACAAGAATGGAATTAGTTGCAAATTGGAATTATCCAACCCCAATTCGCTTTGGCGCTGGGCGCATTAGCGAGCTTGTTGAAACAATAAAACTGGTTGGCATGAAAAACCCACTTTTTGTTACTGATAAGGGATTAGCCAATTTACCGATAACCCAAAATGCACTTGATCTCATGGATAAAGGCGGATTTGGGCGAGCTTGTTTTTTTGATGTTGATGTTAATCCAAACGATATAAATCTTAGTGCTGGTGTTGATGTGTTTTTACAAGGCAAACATGATGGGGTAATAGCTTTTGGTGGTGGCTCGGCGCTTGATCTGGGTAAATTAATTGCCTTTCAAGCAAGACAAAGCCGTCCTATTTGGGATTTTGAAGATATTGGTGATTATTGGACAAGGGCAGATGAAAGCGCCATTGCGCCGATAATTGCCATTCCAACAACAGCTGGCACTGGCTCTGAAGTTGGGCGAGCTGGCGTGCTAACTAATTCGCAAACGCATGTAAAAAAGATAATTTTTCACCCCAAAATTTTACCGCAGTTAGTAATTTGTGACCCTGAATTAAGCATTGGAATGCCCCAAATAATAACCGTTGGTACAGGAATGGATGCGTTTATTCATTCGCTTGAAGCATATTCATCGCCGTTTTATCACCCTATGAGCCAAGGCATTGCGCTTGAGGGCATGCGCCTTGTGAAAGAAAATTTGGGCAAAGTCTATGCTAATCCAAATGATATTGAAGCTCGATCACACATGATGGCGGCGGCAGCAATGGGGGCAACAGCTTTTCAAAAAGGCTTAGGGGCAATGCACGCACTCTCGCATTCTGTTGGCGCACTTTATAATACGCCACACGGCATGACCAATGCTATTGTCATGCCTTATGTGCTTAAATTTAATAGAGAAGCCATTGAACAGCGCATTGAAAATCTTGCCGCCTATCTTGATATTAAAGGCGGCTTTGATGGATTTTATAAATTTATCATGCAAATGCGTAGCGATTTTGAAGTGCCGCAAAAATTAAATGCACTTGGGGTTGATGATAAACGAATTGATGAATTAGCGCAAATGGCAGTGAACGATCCTAGTGCTGGCGGCAATCCAGTTGAATTAACACTTGAGGCGGCAAAGACGCTTTTTGAAGAAGCTATTTAGTTTTACTACAAAAAAGTTATCCTCATATTAGGAGGATATTACCATAGGGCTCTAACCCCTAAATTATCCTAGCCTATTATTCCACCAGGGCCAAATATTTGCAGCATTGCTGGCGCCATAATAACAATAAACAATACTGGTAAGAAGAATAAAATAAGCGGGACTGTAAGTTTTGGTGGAAGTGATGCCGCTTTTTGCTCAGCTGCCATCATACGATCATTTCTGCCCTCTTCAGCCATAATACGCAAAGATTGGCCAATCGACGTTCCGTATTTATCAGCCTGTATCAAAGCAGTCATCACAGCACTTACAGCATCTAACCCTGTCCTTAAGCCAAGATTCTTAAAGGCTTGCCCTCTCTCTTCAAGAAAAGAAAGCTCGGCATTGGTCAATGTTAGCTCTTCAGATAATTCAGCGCTTTGCTGTCCCATTTCTTTACCAACTCTCTTAAATGAAAGTTCAATCGACATTCCGCTTTCAACACATAATAACAATAAATCTAAGCAGTCAGGCCATGCTTTTTTTATTGATTGCTGGCGTTTAGTAATCGTATTTTTTAATAATATAACAGGTAAATAAGAGCCCACTAAAGCCGCAGCAAAAGCATAGAGCACTGACATATATAAAGGTTCTTCACTCATCATTACTAATGCCAAATATGCAAAAACAACAAAGAATAATATAATAGGAGTTACAAATCTAAAAAACAAAAATGTAGTCATAGAAGACTTACTACGATAGCCAGCTTGAGTTAATTTTAATTTGGTATTTTCATCTACGAAAGCTTTTTTTAGAGAAAATTTCTCAACAATAGTTTCCATATATTTTTTTGAATTAATATCAGAACGTGCGCTACTTCTCTTGCCTTCACTATTTCTTAAACGCTCCATTTCTGCAATGCGCATTCTCTCACGCTCATTTGCAACGTGCTTTACTCGTGATTTTAATTCAATTTTGTCAGCTAATTGCGCACCAATAGTAAATATAATAGCTGCAACTGCAATAGCTGCAAGAATACTCATCAAAGAATCTGCGTTTGTAAATAGCTCAACTATATTTGTCATTTATCAAATTCCAAAACTCATCTACAACAATCTTTAATAATCAAACTGGATCATTTTATTCATAATGAACCCACCCATCGACAACATACCTGCTGCAATCCCCAGCCAAACATTACCCATAGGGGTTGCAAATAGTGGGGTCAAATAACCCGGACTAGCAATAGATACTAAAATAGCCACAATAAAAGGTAATGAGCCAATAATTCCAGCAGAAGCCTTAGCTTCAGAAGCCATAGCTTTTACTTTTGCCTTCATTTTTTTACGATCTCGCAACACACGAGAAAGATTTTGCAACGCTTCAGCCAAATTACCACCCGCTTGCTCTTGCACAGCAATAACCACAACCAAAAAATTCACTTCTGAAACAGGCACACGATCATATAAAACCAAAATTGAATCTGCCATTCCCTTGCCTATCGCTTGCTGTTCTACAACACGGGCAAATTCACTGCGAACTGGCTCTTTAACATCTTTTGCAACAACCTTTATTGAATCATTTAACGGCATTCCAGCTTTTATCCCACGCACAATCGCTTCAACAGCATTTGGTAATTCTGCAAGATATTTTGCTTGATATTTTTTCTTCTTAAAACCTAAAAACCACATTGCCCCAACATATGCCATAGCAACAGACATAGTTGCTGCAAACCAAATAGGTGTTTCAATTAGAAATAAAACAATAAAAAATATTACATTAGCAATAATAGCATTACGAATATAAGCAGCTTTAGAAATCGACATTCCAGATTGAAAAATCTTTTCTTTTAGTGAAAGTTTCTTTTTCTTGTTCTTTTGTGCATGATCGTCCAACACTGATTGAATTGCTTTTCGACGGTTTTCCTTAGTACGCAAGAGACCTTTATTTTTAGCCTTATCTTGCATATTCCCAGTATAGGCATTGATCCTTTTATCAACCCTTTTAGCATTACCAAAAATTGACGGAACAAACACCGCACCCAATGCACCAACAGATATAAAAGCTAATAATGCTAAAATTAATGATGACATATTATTTACCCACCATTTCTTTATGCTCAACATTAGCGCTTTCAAGCGCTGCAACTAAATTAGCTTCTTCGTTATAATATCGCGCTCTTTCATTAAATTTAGGCTTAGTTATCCCTGTTGAGCGATGTTGGCCTGTCAAATCACCTTTTTCATCTTCACCAGTAATATCATAAAGAAACACATCTTGTGTCACAATGACCTCACCTTCCATACCCAATACTTCTGTAATATGAGTGATACGGCGTGAGCCATCACGCAGACGGGTTGCCTGAACAATAACATCTATTGACGATACAATCATTTCCCGAATTGTTCTTGATGGCAGTGAATAACCACCCATTGTAATCATTGATTCAATACGACTTAGCGCCTCTCTTGGTGAGTTAGCGTGCAACGTTCCCATTGAACCATCATGACCAGTATTCATGGCTTGTAATAAATCAAATGCTTCAGGGCCACGCACCTCACCCACAATTATTCTTTCAGGGCGCATACGCAAACAGTTCTTCACCAAATCACGCATAGTGATTTCACCCTCACCCTCAATATTAGGAGGTCTAGTTTCAAGTCGAACAGTGTGGGGCTGTTGTAATTGCAATTCAGCACTATCTTCGCAAGTAATAATACGCTCATCAGGCTCAATAAAAGCAGTTAAACAATTCAACAAAGTTGTTTTACCTGAGCCAGTACCACCAGAAATCAGCACATTTGCTCGAACTCGCCCAATAATTCGCAACACTTCTGCTCCATCAGGTGAAATCGAGCCAAATTTTACTAATTGAGGCAATGTCAACTTGTCTTTCTTAAACTTACGAATAGTAAGCGAAGCACCATCAATGGCCAATGGAGGCGCAATAACATTTACACGTGAGCCATCAGGAAGGCGAGCATCACAAATTGGCGAACTTTCATCAACTCGACGTCCAACTTGACTAACTATTCGCTGGCACACATTCATTAAATGCGCATCATCTCTAAAGCGCACATTAGTAAGTTTAACTTTGCCATTAACTTCAATATAGCATTTTTGCGAACCATTTATCATAATATCAGAAATATCATCACGTGCTAATAATGGCTCAAGCGGTCCATACCCCAACACATCATCACAAATATCATCAAGCAATTCTTCTTGATCTGCTATTGACATAACAATCGACTTAAGTGAGACAATTTCTAAAACAATATCACGAATTTCCTCACGAGCGGCTTCACCTTCCATTGTCGCAAGCTGACTTAAGTCAAGTGAATCTATGAGAGCAGAAAATACCACAGAGCGAATAGAGAAATATTGCTCGTTTTGTTTTCCCAAAACACCACTAGAGGCTTCCTCAGTTTGTGCTTGGCTTTTTTCATGCGAATATGGCTGCACACTATCTTCAGCCTTTTTTTCAGCAGAAGAAATGGTAGTTATTTGGCTATCTTGAGCAACTGGCGGGTTAGGTTTATCTCCCTGCTGCTTTCCTAGTTTTTTATCAAAATTAGTACGCTTACCAAACATTATTTATCCTATTCTTTATACCCTTTAGGCGCGCTTTAAAAGTTTCATCAAACTTGGAAGATTTAGCCCAACTGGCTTCTTCTTATTAGCTTCCTCATTATCTCGCCCACTTACCCTAAAGGCAATTTTTTTGAAAACCTCTACGGCCTTGTGATTTTTAGCAATTTCAGCAATCATCTGACCATTATTTGCCGCAGTTCCAAAAACCGCACTATCAAAAGTAATTTCTTCAAATAACTTACATTCTATTGAAGCAGCAAATTCTTGCGCAGCAATTTCGGGGCGCTTTGCAACACCGCTTTTATTTACAATTAACAAAGGCTCTGCCTCTGTTGGGCGCAATGTTTTTAATATATCAATTATATTTTTAGCGTTTCTTAGATTTGCTAAATCTGGCTCAACAACAATAACAATTTCATCAACCATAGATAATGTATGTTTTACCCAATCATTCCAAACATGAGGAATATCTAAAATTACAATCGGCACACTTTGCTGACATAACTCAATAATATTTTCAAAACTACGCTCACTAAAGTCATAAACCTTATCAAGATTACATGGCGGACCTAATAAATTAATATGCTTGGCAACCTTTGTCATAATACGATCAAGCATAACTCCATCTAATGTTTCCTTAGCAAATAATGCGTCTGCTATTCCTGTTGATGGATCTTGATTAAAATTAAGTCCAGAAGTACCAAAAGCAAGATCCATATCAAGTATTACCACATCTTGCATAATATTATTAGCAATAGACCAAGCACTATTATGAGCAATAGTTGAAGAGCCTATTCCTCCTTTTGCTCCAATAAAAGCAATAGAGCGCCCAATAGGTTTTGCATCATCTGAAACAAATAATTCACTAATAGCACTAGCTAATGTTTTTGAGTTAACTGGCAAAACAAAATATTCAGCAACTCCAAAACTCTTTAGCTCACGATAAAGAATAACATCATTTATATGACCCAAAACCAATAATTGCGTTCCAGAATCACACACTTCAGCCAATTTACTAAGAGAAGAAATAATTTCTTCTACCATCAAAGATGTCTCAATAATTATTAAGTTTGGTGTTGGGTTAGATTTATAAGTTTCAATAGCACCCTCAACTCCACCATTATGAGTGGTTAAAGCTACACGAGACATACGCCTGTCCTGTGTTAAATCTTCGATCATCTCAGCAGTATTTGAATGTTCACAAAATGCCTGAATAGTAATTCGAGGTACTAAACGCGCACCTGCTTGCATTTCTGAGGCATTTTGACTTAACTCATTATTTTGATCATCACTACTCATCAAATATCCCTTTTAATATAGCGCTATATATTCTTATTTTTTGCATTTTAATCTAATACAAAACCAATAGAGCCTTGATAATTTCCATTATTGCTAGAGCCGACACCATAGAGTTTCTCTATGCGCCCAAGAAATACTGCTTCAGCATCACCAGCAAATACCATTTTATCTGTTGGGAGATTAATTGGACCTCCAGCAACCGCTAAAACAGGAGTTACCAAAATCAGTAATTCAGTTTCAGATCTAATAAAATCACGTGAGCGAAATAATGCGCCAAGTATTGGGAGATTGCCAATACCGGGCATAGAATTCATTTGCGCCCGAACCTTCTCCTCAATCAAACCAGCAATGGCCATTGTTGTCCCAGTTCTAAGTTCAACAGTTGTCTTTGCTTGGCGCGAACGAGTTGCAGGAATTGTTATTCCACCAGCATTAAAACCACCCTCAGTTGTCGGCTCTGAAACTTTAACATCAACCACTAAAGCAATAATTCCATTAGATTTCACCGTAGGGGTAAATTTTAGATCAACACCAAATTCCTTAAACTCAAATAATATTTGACCATTATCAATACCAACAGGAACAGGAAATTCTCCACCAACAAGAAATTCGGCAGTTTGTCCCGATAATGCAGAAAGTGTTGGCTCAGCTAATGTTCTTAAAGCTCCACGCCTCTCAAGCGCACGTAAAGTTGCACTAATTGCTAGATTACCAATGCCAACAGAAGCAGAAACAGTATTTGGTGGAACAACATTTGAAGCCCCGCCAAGTGAGGGCACAGATATCATAGATGTCGATAATGAACCCGTGCCAAATGAGCCACTTAAATTAATTCCTAATTGCTTAACTGTTTCACGCCCAACCTCAGCAATAGTAACCTTAAGCATAACTTGTTGCGCACCTTCAACCTTAATAATATTGGCGACATTATCTTCCCCGCCAGCAAATTGCGCAGCTATTGCAATAGCTTTTTCCATATCATCGCCAGAGCGAACAGTCCCAGAAAGCACTAATCTATCACCAAATGATTCTATCTTTATTTTTGCTCCAGGAAGAATAGACGAAATAGTCTTAGCTAAACCAGAAGCATCCGCCACAACTGAAACCTCAAGAACAGAAATTTTAGCACCCCTTGCATCAAGAAAGAAAATATTTGTTTCACCAACACCAACCCCTTGAAGAATTGCACGGCGTTTTGAGCGCATCACCACTCCAGCAACATTTGGCTGAGAAACAATCACCTCACCCACTTCAGCTGGCAAATCAATAATAACTGATTTATTGTGACCAACCTGCAAATATTGCGTTGCCCCCATTTCAGCCTTAGAAATTCGTAATTGGGTAACTTTTTGCGCACTAGCTGGAAGAATGGGCAATAATAACCCGAACCCCATCATTGCAGCTATAATTAACTTTGTAATTCTCTTAAACGAAGAATGTTTTGATTTTTGTGTTGTTTTAAACATGTTAATTTCAAACCTTATTGCTGTGGGGCGAATGACATTTGACCGTCTAGCATTTGGTCATCTAAAATATTATCTGGATTAAAATATTCATTAGGGCTAGTTTGATATACTCCTTCAGGTAATTCCCCTGCCTCAACCATATCGACCTCTTGCAACGCCATTGGTGATGCTATTCTTTTTCCTGAAATAACATTCACCTCTTTGCCAAATTTAATCATCCTAATTTCAGCATTAGCACCTTGCGAATCTAGCAAATTTGCTTGCTCTCCAAAATCAGCAACAGAGCGCAAAATAAGCGCCAGCTGACCAATTTCTGAAGCATTAACAATAGTCTCTGATTGAATGGGATTAAGCTCTAAAACAGCAATAGTTTCATTTGAAAATGCCATTTCCTCTTGCCTAACTTCATTGCCCTGAGAACTTGAATAATCAAAACGGCTATCAATCACCAAAACTTTTACATTTTGCAAAATAGTTTCTGATCTCTCACCATTATCTGTTCTCGAAGTAAGCACAACATCAACCCGATCATTTGGAACAATAAATCCACCAGCACCGCTCTTAGCCTTAATAGATATAGAAACAGCTCTCATTCCCGGCTCAATAACGGCAGAAAGATAGCCCTGATCAGATCGGGCCAATTTTGCTTCACGTATTGGCTCGCCTTCAAAAAACACAAACCTTGCAACAGCCCCAGCAAGCTCATCTTGAGCATTTGGTGCCATTTCACTAGTGATAAATTCAGGACGAACCACACCACTTGGCCAATCTTGCCATTCAAGGAGACCTGAATTAAGCCGCTCGCCAACACCTATTCCTTGTCTAGCAACTAAGATTTTCACTCTTGGCTCTTCTTGAATAATAGTCTTTGCTTCTTTTGTTTCTGGTGTGTCACCTTGCATCATCATTAAAGCCGCAAGTCCACCCGCAACAATAGCTACACCAAGAAGAATAATACGTGAGGGTTTCATTCCCAAGCTCCAAATTACAAAACAGTTCAAGCCAAATTGCTCAACTGTGACATAGTTTTGCACAAGAAACGTCAAAGTTTAGTTAACCAAGCCTTACTAATTTTAGTTAACAGCAAGTTATTTTTATTTTATTGCAATTTATTTGGGTATTATATGTTAAAAGCTAGAGGTTTGGGCTGGTTGAATAAATTAGCTCTGTAATAAAATATACTAATAAAAATATATCTTTAGCCTATCAGGCCAATAAAAATTACCGATTGCGGATATACTAATAGGCCAGCAGCGGCTAGAGCAATGCCATATGGAATGCCTGAAACACTAGAATGAAGTCTATTTATCCAAACAACGTCTTTAAGTTGTGCTGGTATTGGTATCATTCTTACCCCTAAAAAAACTAGAGTTAAAGCGCCGCCAAAAAGTGCCCCATAAATAAGATAAACTAGCGAAATATAAGGGCCAAACCATAGCGCAGTGACGGCTGCAAGTTTTGCATCTCCACCACCAACCCAGCCAAGACTAAACAAGATAAATGAAACAATTAATACAAGCAAAGCAATGCCAACATGCACCCCAAACAAAGAAAGCGGCATTCCAACAATCATTGCCAAAATTACAAAGCTAACTATTAGCCCTAAGATGATCTTGTTAGAAATTCGCATGGTTAGCATATCAGAAAAGGCAGCAAACGCCATAAAAGCAGGAAATATTAGTAACCCCAACATACTCATAAAAAATTCTCCAACAGTTTATTCTATCAATTATTCTCGCTAAAAACCATTATAATGCCTGCCAATTAAAAAACCATAAAGCAAAAGCATAAAAAAAGGGGAGCAAAATGCTCCCCCTTAATATTATGACAGTACTATATTAGTTAACTACTGTACCACTTAGCTTAGTACCAATTCTTGAGAACATTGAAGATAACTCAGTTCCAAGAGTAGTAGCAGCAACAATAATGCCAACTGCAATAAGAGCTGCAATTAGGCCATACTCAATAGCAGTTGCACCAGATTCGTCTTTAATAAAGCGTTTTAATGTATTCATTTTAATTCTCCTTGATTTCATGTTACTTAATGTAACGGCATAGTTCGATTTTTATTATCGCTCGATAAATGTTTCCCCGAACTCACAAGCAAGCTAACAAACTCAAATTGAAATAGAATTAAAACAATAGATAAAATGCAATCAATTAGAGAATTTCTGAAATATGCCTAATAAATCATGAACATATGAAGCCAGTCTTAGATTATAAGATTATCGCTCATATCCATGTAGCTATATATATAAAGAAAGTTTTTATAATTAATTTCATTACGTTTTAGAATTATTCACCATTTTAAGAGAAACTGCTTGATGTAAGTTTAAGTAATTATGGCTGGGTTCATGTCTATAAAAATAAATAAATTAGTTTTTGTTGTGATTTTCACATTTATCGCAAACCTATTTACAACCGTTTCACTAGTTCAAGCACAATCTGTTACCTCAGATATGGCAGGATCTATCAGTGTAAATGTCAATATGGCTCGCGTTTTACGCATTAATGCACCAGCTGCAACTGTTATAATCGGAAACCCCGGCATTGCAGATGTCACCATTCAAGACTCGCAAACATTGATCTTAACTGGCAAATCTTATGGGCAAACAAATTTAATTGTGCTTGATAGTGCAGGTAATCCTATTGCCGATACTTTAATCGAAGTTATTCAAACATCAGATGATGTAGTAACAGTTTATCTGGGGCTGGCACGTATCACCTTGGCATGTGAGCCTGTTTGTCAACCAACTGCAACACTTGGTGATGATATAGATTTTACCTCACAAGCCATAAGTTCTTCAGTATTAATTGAAGAAGCGGCTCAATAGGCTTCAATTTTACTTATCCTTAGGGGCGGCATTATCGCCCCTTTCAGCCTTACTATCACTCTCATCAGTAATTGGCTTGTCATCATCATCAATTAATATACGCATACCTGCACCTTCAAGGTCTTCATATTGACCAGAACGAAGCGACCATAAAAACATTCCAAGCCAAAGAAATCCAAGAAATAATGCTAATGGTATTAAAAATAATATTGTTTTCATTGTGCTGGTACTTTTGAGTTAGCAGTAGTTTTAGCTAAATTATCATCATTAATATTAGCATTTTTATTTGCTTGTTTCTTTAATAATATATTATTTGATCCAAAGCGCATTCTTAAAGAATTAAACGTTACAATAATAGAAGAAGTACTCATGGCAAGAGCTGCAATAAGCGGCGTAACTTGTCCCATCACAGCCAGTGGAACTGCAACGCAATTATAAGCTATTGCCAAGCCAAAATTTTGCTTAACAGTTCTTGCCGCTCGTTTAGCTATTGAAATCGCAAATGGCACAGCATCTAAACTATCTCTTGTGTAAATAAAATCAGCAGCATTACGACCAATATCAGCAGCACTTGATGGAGCCATAGATACATGAGCAACACGCAAAGCTGGTGCATCATTTATGCCATCACCAACCATTAAAACCTTATCGCCCTGCTTTGAAAACTCAAGTAAACTATCTAATTTATCCTTTGGTGTTAAAGAAAATCGAGCATCATCAATATTAATTTCATTAGCAAGAGATTTAACAGGCTCTTCACGATCCCCAGACAATAATATAATAGGGAAATTATTATCCTTTAATTGCTCTATTGTTTTGCTCGCCTCATCACGAACCTTATCAATAAAGCTAAATCCAGCCACAGGCTTATCATTTTTACTTAGCCAAACGTTTGATCCTTTTGATGAGACCTTTATATTTTGCGCATTACAAAACTCTGCTCGCCCCAAACGCCAAACATCACCATTTTGCTTAACCTCAATCCCTAAACCCGCCACCTCTTTTGCCCCATCAATCGAAATAACTTCTCCAACCGATTTAACCAACGCTTTAGAAAAAGGATGACGGCTAGAACTAGCAAGGCTTGCGGCCTTAATTTTTAATGCCTCATTGCCTAATATTTGCTTCTTAAATATCGGTTTGCCTTTTGTAAGTGTTCCTGTTTTGTCAAATGCAATGCGATTTATTTCCGCCAATTTTTCAATCGCCGCCCCATCACGCATCATAATTCCAGCCTCAAATAATCTTCCTGCCGCAACCACATGCGCTATTGGAACAGCAAGAGCCAAGGCACAAGGACAAGTAACAATAAGCACCGCAATAGCGTTAAGCGTTGCAATATGCCAATCACCAGTTGCAAAACCCCAACCTAAAAATGTCCCAAGTGATAATAAGTGAACAACTGGAGCATAAATAGATGCGGCCCTATCTGCTATGCGTTTATAACCAGTTTTTGAGCTCTCAGCTGCCTCCATCAAAGAAACCATGCGAGCCAGAAAACTATCTATTGCAGGCTTTAAGGCAACCATCACCAAAGCACCAGAAAGATTAGTCGTTCCAGATAATACCCTATCTCCCTTCTTCACTTGCAATGGAGCTGATTCTCCTGTGACCAAAGAAAGATCAACATCTGAAATCCCAAAAACTATTTCCCCATCAACTGGCACACGCTCACCTGCCCCAATTTCTAATTTCATACCAATTTCAACTTCATTAATTGCTATTAATTCACGCCTATTATCATCACGTATAACCATAACTTTTGAGGGGGCTAATTTTGCGAGATTACGCACAGCACCACGTGCCTTTTCACGCATTAAATGATCAAGTGTGCGCCCAATGAGTAAAAAGAATAATAAAGAAACTGCAGCGTCAAAATATGCGTCGGGACTTGAATTTAGCGTTTCATAAATTGACATTAGCAATGCCAAAACAACCGCCAAAGAAATTGGCACATCCATATTAAGTTGATAGTTTTTTAGTGCATGAAAGGCTGATCGATAAAACGGCCGACCAGAATAAACAACCGCTGGAATAGCGATTAAAGCTGAAATCCAATGAAATAAATCACGAGTAACTGGCTCAGCACCGGACCAAATAGAAATTGAAAATAGCATAATATTACCAGCCGCAAAGCCAGCAACCGCTAATGCACGCACTAATTCTGAAAGAGTTTTATCACCACTTTGATCAGCATCAGGATCTAACAAAAATGTACGATAGCCACTTTTAACTATAGCTTTTGTAATATTTGAAGGTCGAGATTTTCCAGCGCTAAAATTTACCCGCACTCGCTTAGCAGAAACATTAACCCGTGCTTCATTGACCATTTCTAACTTATTTAAAGAATTTTCAATCTTTGCAATACAACCCGCACAACTAACATCAGGAACTGCTAATTCAAGCTGATAAGTTCCATCCTTAAGTTCAATAGAAACAGCCAATAATGTTTCATCATCGCTTTCTAAAGAACCAATATTTTCAGCACTTGCTTCTACATTAGGAGCGCAACATGACATAATTACTCTTCTATATTTATTTTATAAAAATGCTCAAAATCTGGCTGATCTGCAAAGCTAGCCACCACATAAATTCTCCATGTTCCAGAAGCAAGTTTTGCATTTGCACTATATATTCCATTTTCTTGCATTTCTAATATTAATTGCAAATCCTCTTTAGTTCCAACAGGACGATTTACTTGCACCTCAACTTGCTCAGCTTTTATTGGAAGGCTTTCACCATCAAGCAACGAAAACAATAACACCTGATCTTTTACCTCAATATTGCTAGTCCAACCAAGTGCGTGCTGCGCTCTATTTGCCTCTAATTTGTCATTATATTCTTGGGAAGCAACATAGGTATTTTTAACAACCAAACCAGTCCAAGCATTAAGTGCTTGCATTGACATTAATAGGTTCATACTAAATATAATGCCAAAAAAGCACAGCATAATGATTAACATATGCTTACCAGTAAATTGTTTTTGCGGCTTTGTGTTTTCAGAATTTGCTTGCATTATATTTCTCCCTAATTTTATTTAGCAGGTATTTCAAAGAAAGTCACAGCACTTGTTGTTCTTTCATTTGAAAGATAAGTAACAATCATCTTAAAGTTAGTTCGCACTTCTTCAAGCTCTTTTGGATCATAAGTTATATAAACTCTAACGGGCAAAACCTCATCTGGCGGTAAATCTAATATTAAGCTCTCAAAGATCTCATTACTTTGATTAACTAATGATAATTTTGCGTTCGGCAATCCTTCTAATGTTAACTCAACCCTTTGCGGCTGCGGCACCATATTAAGTATTTTAATATTATAGCCATTTCGAATAGTTCCATCAGATAGCGCAACATATAGCGGGTTTCTATCATGTAAAACATTCATATCAAGCGGGTTTCTAAGCGATAGGACAACTAGCATCCCAATTCCTACTGCTCCCCAAATAGTAAAATATAAGATATTTCTTGGGCTAAAGAATAATTTCCAATTAGGATATTTGAACCTTTCAAACAGCTTATTAGTTTTGCTATCGCGCACTTTTGATGGAACTATTGTCCTATTATCCATTAAAACATTATGGTTTGCGTGATGAGGTGCTAATATTTGCTTTTTCTCATCTTTATTCATTGCGCTCGCAAGAGCTAGGTTTTGGGTATAATCTTTTAGAGTTGTATAAGAAATAAGCCCCTTTTCTAAACCCAATTTTTCCATCACATTATCACAAGCGTCAATACAAAGCCCACAAGTAATACATTCAATTTGTTGCCCATCACGAATATCAATTCCTGTCGGGCAAACCGCAACACATGCATCACAATCAACACAATCTCCAACTAAGTCCCCTGCCGCTTTTAATTTTTTTTGGTTTTTTGTGCGTGGTTCACCCCGCCAATCATTATAAGTAACAGTTAAAGAATTTTCATCAAGCATCGCTCCTTGAATACGTGGCCACGGACACATATAAATACACATTTGCTCACGCATAAAACCTGCAAAAATGAAAGTTGTAGCGGTTAATATCGCAATAGTAATATATGCAACAGGTGCTGCTTGTAGAGTTATAAGATCTTTGGCTAATTGCGGGGCTTCAGCAAAATAAGATATAAAAGCAGCGCCAGTGAGAATTGAAATAATCAGCCAAATTAAATATTTGAGCGAGAATTTAGAAATTTTCTCAAACGTCCAAGCTCCCTTTTCTAGTTTTAGGCGTGCGTTCCTATCGCCTTCAATCTTGCGCTCAACCCAAATAAACATATCAGTAAAAACGGTTTGAGGGCACGAATATCCGCACCATGCTCGCCCCAAAATTGAGGTTATTAAAAACAGCCCGACCCCCGCCATTATTAACATGCCAGTGACATAATAAAATTCTTGCGGCCATATCTCAATATTCGCAAAAAAGAATTTTCTATTGGCTAAATCAATAAGCAAAAATTGATCAGAAGCATAAGGGCCTCGATCCCACCTTATCCAAGGGGTGAAAATATATACCCCAATAGTAAGCACCAGCCAGAACCACTTAAATCTTCTAAAATTCCCCTTTACATCTTTAGGGAAAATATTTTTGCGCGCCTCATAAAGCACAATTTTTTCTTGCTTGTTTTCTTTTGGATTTTTAGCCATCGCTTAGAACTTTTCTATTCAATTCGCATTTTTGACTTATTGAAATAAATATATGTATCTTCGCTCAACTAAATTATTTACTCCCATTATCTTACATTGAGCAAGGTAATTATTAGTTTTCTAATAAAATGTGAACTTAAGGAGAAAGGTCGCCCTATTAGAGCGACCTTTAATTTTATCTTTGGTACGCCCTACTACTGACCGCCACCAAGTGAATGCACATAGACAGCTAATTGTTTGACAGTTACATCATCTAACTTATCACTCCAACCGGGCATTTCACCGTGTTTTGGTTGGTTAATTTGCGCAGTAATAGCATCAACACCGCCAGCAAAAAGCCAAATAGCGTTATTAAGAGCAGGCCCACCAAGATCAGCAACCCCCTCTCCAACATCGCCATGACATGCGGCACAATTATCAACAAATAATTCTTTGCCAGTATTTGCAAGAGCACTATCAGCTTCCGTGCCAGAAATTGAAGCAACATAGTTTGCTATCGCATCAATCTCATCACGTTCAAGCAATTCATCAGCACCAAAAGCAGGCATTTGACTAATACGTGTATCCTCATCGGCTGCATAACGAGCACCATGAGCAATGGTTGTATAAATAGCATCAAGCGTGCCACCCCAAATCCATTCATCATCATTTAGATTTGGAAAGCCGACAAAACCTTGCGCACCCGCACCATGACATTGAGAACAATTAACCTTAAAAGCAGCATCGCCACCAGCCCGTGCAAAACGAGCAAGTTCTTCGTCCTTGAGAATATCAACCACTTCACTAGCTTCAATTTTATTCAAGAACTCTGATTGAGCCGCTTTTGCTATTTCAACTTCGCTAACTAAATTAGCCCGTGAGGAATATCCTAACACACCTTTTGTAGCACCATTTATTAATGGCCAAGCTGGCATAGCAATCATATAGCCTACCGCCCAAATTATAGTGGCATAAAATATCCATAACCACCAACGTGGTAATGGCGTATTAAGCTCCTTGATACCGTCCCATTCATGGCCAGTAGTTTCGGTGCCGCTGATTTCATCAATTTCATTTTTATCTTCACTCATATCGAAATTTCCCTTTCTCAGCCATCTTCTCTAAATGGAATATTAGCAGCATCTTCTGCTTCGGCTTTTGCTTTGGGACGTAAAACAAAAAGCACAACACAAATAAAAGCCGTAAATAGATAGAAAAGTCCCCAAGTAATAGAAAAATCTCTTAAAAATTCATAAGTCATTTTATCCCCCTAACGACTTTCTTCTGGTACGTAGGTAGAGAAATCTACCAAAGTACCAAGCATTTGCAGATAGGCAACCATAGCATCCATTTCAGTAATTTCTTCTGGATTACCATCAAAATCACCAAGCGGAACGCTAAATCTTTCATCATATGTGTAGCGCTCTTCAAGTCCTGAAATGTCAGCATCGGTTGTAGCTTGCGCAACCACATCAGCTATCGCATTTTCAACTTGTTGTGCGCTATATGGAACACCTACTAATTGATTTGCCCTAAGATGAGCTCCAAAATTTTCAAAATCAAGTTTTGTCTTAGAGAGAAAACCATATTTAGGCATGATTGATTCTGGAACTAATGAGCGTGGATCTGTAAGGTGCTTAACTTGCCATTCATTAGAATAGCGCCCACCAACCCGAGCAATATCTGGCCCTGTTCGTTTTGATCCCCATTGAAAGGGATGGTCATACATGCTCTCAGCTGCCAATGAATATTGGCCATAACGCTCTACCTCATCACGAAAGGGTCTTATCATTTGTGAGTGACACGCATAACAACCCTCACGAATATAGATATTACGCCCAGCCAACTCAAGCGGAGTATAGGGGCGCATACCTTCTACCTTTTCAATGGTATTTTGAAAGTAAAACAATGGTGCTATTTCAACAAGACCGCCAATAGAAACAACGACCAGTGATCCCACTAACAACAAAGAGACATTCTTTTCAATTATTTTATGTTTATCTAAAATAGACATTTTTAACGCCTCCTATTCTGCTGGTTGTGCGGCAGGTGATGCCATTGGTTTTTCGTTACGAACATCGCCACGAATTGTCTTATAAATATTCCACGCCATGATTAGTCCACCCGTTAGATATAACAGACCAGCAATCATACGAAGCACATAATAAGGATATAGTGCTGCCACTGATTCAGCGAAAGAATATACCAAGAAACCTTGTGAATCATATTCTTTCCACATTAGGCCTTGCGTAATGCCTGCAACCCAAAGCGCAGATACATAAATAACAATGCCAAGTGTTGCTAACCAGAAGTGCCAGTTTACTAAGCGCAAGGAATAGAGTTGCTTACGACCCCATAATCTTGGAACAAGGAAATAGAGCGAACCAAATGTAATCATACCAACCCAACCAAGCGCACCTGAATGCACGTGACCAATAGTCCAGTCAGTATAATGACTTAATGAATTAACTGCTTTAATCGCCATAACTGGCCCTTCAAAGGTCGACATACCATAAAAGGCGAGCGACATAACCATCATACGAATGATAGGATCAGTACGAATTTTGTCCCATGCTCCTGAAAGCGTCATTAGACCATTAATCATACCACCCCAAGAAGGCATCCATAACATAATTGAGAAAGCCATACCTAGTGTCTGCGTCCAATCTGGAAGCGCCGTATAATGAAGATGGTGCGGACCTGCCCAAATATAAAGGAATATCAAAGACCAGAAATGTATGATCGAAAGACGATATGAATATACTGGTCTTTGTGCCTGTTTAGGTAGGAAATAATACATCATACCCAAAAATCCAGCAGTTAAGAAAAACCCAACTGCATTATGTCCATACCACCATTGCACCATTGCATCTTGCACGCCAGAAAACAATGAATATGACTTTATACCGAGGAAAGAAACAGGAACAGCCAAATTATTAACCACATGGAGCATTGCAATAGTAACAATGAAAGCCAGATAGAACCAGTTAGCTACATATATATGTTTCTCTTTGCGCTTAACCAACGTTCCAAGAAATACAACGAGATAGGCTACCCAGACTATTGTTAGCCAAATATCTACATACCATTCTGGCTCTGCATATTCACGCCCCTGAGTAATTCCTAATAGATAACCAGTAGCGGCCATCACGATAAATAATTGATATCCCCAAAAAACAAACCATGCCAGACCATCACCGCCCCATAATCTTGCACGACAAGTCCGCTGAACTACATAAAAAGATGTAGTCAGAAGCGCCGTACCGCCAAAGGCAAAAACAACAGCCGAAGTATGCACTGGACGAACACGCCCAAAATTCAAATAAGGCCCCCAATTAAAATCTGGCCACGCAAGTTGGGTTGCAATAACGACACCACCCAAAAAGCCAATAACGCCCCAAAAAACAGTTAAAATGACACCAATTCTTATTGGCTCATCCATATAACCAGATTTATCTATTTCTTTATTTCCATTAACCTGCACCAAACGTGCCATCACTATGGTTGCAATACCAAGAGTTAGTGCCAATATTAGTGCATGTGCTCGAAATAAAGGATCTGCAGAAAAAGCAGCTCCAAGCACAGCAAGCAAAGTACCAATTCCAAGTATTATAGTTCCACTTAGATGTCTCATAATTCCCCCAGACGTTCAAATAACGCGTTTAAGTCTGATTATTGTCCCATTTCAGCCAAGATAGCTGCCAATATCTCTATATTTAATTATTAACTATTACTATACTTTGACATAGATCAAAGCGCATGGATTAAACTTATGCCGCAATGACCTCTATATGCAACTATTTTTAGAAAATTTTTGCTGATTTTGCATTTTTTTTGATAAACCTAATATTAATAGGGTAATTATGAACAATATTACCTACCTTGATTGCATTAGTAATGCAAAAGAACTTTATGGGCAGGTTCGAAATGAGCAAATAGTACTTTGCGACATTTTAGAAGATATAGCTGATTCGTTGCCCCATAATATCGACAAGCAAATATGTAATCGCACTGCAATAATGCTAAATTCTATAATAAAAAGAGCCCATAAAACTGAACAAAACATTCTCTTTCCTTATCTAAAAGACAATGCACCAAGCGCAATAGATTTAACAAAAACCTTTGCTAGATTAAAAAAACAACATTTAAGAGACCAATATAGCGGCGAAGAATTGTCTGAAATATTACTCTCATACGCAATTAGCAAACCATCTCATAGCGCAGAAACAACTGGATATATAATAAGAGCCTATTTTGAAAGCCTAAGGCGTCATATTGCTTTTGTTGATGAGTTAATAAGCCCGACATTTGATCAATGATATGCTTTAGCAAAAACTAGTAGAGCTAACCGCAAGATTTTTTCAATAGGCGCAGATCAGGAACGTCAATATGGCGATTAGCAGAAATATCAATCACCCCATCCACACGTAATTTAGTAAATTGCCGTGACACGGTTTCTATAGTCAACCCCAAAAAATCAGCTATATCAGCCCGTGTTAATGGCAATTCAAAACTTATATTTTTAAAATCCCCATCAATATAATTAGGGTCGATATGTGTGGCAATAAGATATAAAAAACATGCAACCTTCTCTGTTGCTGTTTTGCGACCTAAAGTAACCATCCAATCACGAGCTTCATCAAGCTCCCTTAAAGCCTGCTCAAGCAATTTACGCTCAAGCTTTGGATTAGATTTAATTAATCGCTCTAGAACTGGCTTGGGCATACGGCAAACCTGAACATTTGAAGCTGCTTCTGCGTTAAAATGATTTTCTGAGGAAAACATGCGCCCAATTAAATCAGGGGCAAACTGCAACCCCACCACTTGCTGACGGCCATCTTCAAGCATTTTTGTCAGCTTAACAACACCGTGCATAATGCTAGCATAAGAAAGCACAGCCTCACTATCAGCGCTTAATTCTTGACCAGACCTAAAATCAACTAACCTT
>JAKISM010000011.1 GCA_021648585.1 Devosiaceae bacterium
AAGAAAGCTGCGCTATTTGTTGATGGTAGATATGTCCTGCAAGGCCCTGCTCAAACAGATATTAATCTAATTGAGGTTTTAGAAACATCACCCACTAAGATTGCCACATGGATTAAAGAAAATTTTAGTGAGGGAGTAAAAATTGGTTTTGATGCTTGGTTGCACACTCGAGCTGAAATTAAAAAACTAGAAAAAGAGTTAGCAGGTTTTGCAAAATTGCTACCAGTTGAAAACCCTGTTGATATGGTTTGGAAAGATCGCCCTGCCCCGCCATTTGGCAATATTGAGTTTTTGGGCATTGAGCGTTCGGGCAAGGTCGCCAGTGAAAAATTGGCACAACTTCAAGCAACAATCGCCAATAAGAAATGCACGGCGATTATTCTTACATTACCCGAAAATATTTGCTGGTTATTTAATATGCGAGGGCGAGATGTGCCAAATACGCCGCTTGTTCTTGCGTTCGCCATTGTGCCTGTTGTTGGCACGCCTACGCTTTATTTAGAGGATAAAAACATTGGGCACGATAGTTTACTAGCGCTTGATGCGATAGCGCATTTGGCAAGTAAAGATGAATTTATAAATGATATAAATAGACTTACCAAAACCAGCGCTAAAATTTGGCTTGATGAAGCTAGTGCGCCACAAAAGATTTCACAAAACATTGAAAAATCCAAAGCTGAAATATTTAATCAAGCAGATCCTATTTTAGTTATGAAAGCGAAGAAAAACTCAACCGAGCTTAAAGAAATGAAACAGGCACATCTGCTTGATGGCATTGCAATGGTGAAATTCTTGTGCTGGTTTGATAAATATGCAAGCTCTAATGAACTCACAGAAATTGATATTGTAAAAAGCCTAGAAAATTTTAGACGTGAAGAAAAAACTCTGGTTGATATTAGTTTTGATACTATTTCTGGCGCTGGGGCAAATGGCGCGATTGTGCATTATCGAGTAAATGAAAAGTCTAATCGCAAGCTTAAAAAAGGCGAACTTATGTTGGTTGATTCTGGTGGCCAATATCTAAGCGGCACAACAGATATTACCAGAACGCTTTATACTGGCTCTGCCAGCAAGGAGCAAAAACAACGCTACACTGAAGTGCTAAAAGGTATGATAGCGCTTAGTTTGGCTCGTTTTCCAAAGGGTACGACTGGCACGCAATTAGACACTTTAGCACGGCAATATCTTTGGCAAAATGGGCTAAATTATAATCATGGTACGGGGCACGGAGTGGGTGCTTTTTTATCGGTACATGAAGGCCCTTATGGCATTTCACCTCGTGCAAATTTGGCGCTAATGGAGGGGACAATCCTTTCGAACGAACCGGGGTTTTATAAACAAGGTGAATATGGCATTCGCATTGAAAATCTGGTGCATGTTAAAGAAAGTACGATTGGAGAAAATTTTCTTGAATTTGAAACCCTCACCCTTGCTCCGATTGATAAGCGCTTAATTGAGCAAAAAATGCTAAGCAAGAGCGAGGTAAAATGGCTAAATAATTATCATCAAATGGTTTGGGATAGGCTCTCAGAACATTTAGAAGGTGAAGCCAAAGATTGGTTAAAAAGAGCAACAAAGGCGATTTAACTAACCTTTGCCGCCCTAAAATTTCTATCTGAATTCAAATGCTTCATGGTGTAATTGTTTGGCTTTCACGCCAGATTTCTTTAGCACTTCTGATAGCCCCTTAATCATTAGCTTAGGGCCACAAAGGAAATATTCTGCATCTGCTAATTCAAAATCAATTGCACCTTTAATAGCTTCAAGCGTTGCAAATTCTTTATTACATGATTGTAATAATACCAAATTGCGGTTTTCTGCCTTGTTAAATTTTTTTTCAAATTCCTTAAGAAAAAACGCTTGATCAACTTCTTGAACACAATATAGCAATGTGATATTTCTATCATCATTCATATCCATTTCACGCATAGCGCTTAAGAATGGCGTAATTCCAACCCCGCCAGCAACCCAAACTTGATTGCGGTTTTTGGTTTCCATATCAAAACGCCCATAAGGGCCTTCAATTTTTGCACTACAGCCAGATTTCAACTCATCACGAATTTTACGAGTGTAATCGCCCAAAACTTTCGTAGTGAAGTGCAATTTTTCATTCGAAGGCGCACTTGAAATAGTGAATGGATGCGCTTCACGAAAACCTTTTTGATTTAATTTAATAAAACCAAACTGCCCTGATTTGAAATCAAGTTTTTTACCATCAACAGAGCTAAAAACAAGCTCTGTTGCCCTTTCAAGGCGATTAACCTCATCAAGCTGATAGGTAATCGCCCCTCTATTTCGTGCAATTTGGCGATAAATATATGCAACTATGCCTATAATTCCTACAAAGAATAAGAATATGCCAGAAGCTGATTTTCCATCATAAAGCTGCGTAGGGCTAAGCAAAAAGTGAAAAGTTATCATAGCAAATAACACACCCATAAGCTGGTGCGGCTTTATCCAGATATGATATGGGATTTTGCGATTTAGTGAAATTACAATCATAAGAATAAGTAAAATCATAGAAATCATGCCAACTGGACCTGCTGGAACATCAGCCCATTTTGCAAATCCCTCAGCAGGCAAACGATCAACCAACTCCAGTTTTGGAATGGCAAAAAAGTGTGCCAACATTAATAACAATACCGCCACACCAATAAATTTATGGTTTTGATACATTCGATCTAAACCGCCAAAACTACTCTCTAGCCATTTAGGTCGTGCCGCCAAAACAATTGCCCAAGCTAACAATAAATATGCAACTCCGCCCAAAAATGTACCAATCAAAGCTCGACTAGTAACATTATCAGATGGAGCGCCAAAATGCAGAAAACCAAAAACGACAAGTGAAATAAAGATATAAAGAGTGCCTTTAGACATAAGAACCTCACTTAGTTTGATTTTAATGCTGCATTAAGAGCAACATTTATTACAAATGAGCCAAAGAATTCGTCTTTGCTCAATCGACCATCTAAATCTAAGTCAGAGCGAAAAACATCAATGCTAATGCCTTGGCGGTGCTCGAGCGAAGAAACTAATCCATTTTTATTTCTATCCCAAAGGTCAAAAGTAATTCTAAGTGCTGTTTCATAAGCCTGTTTTCTACCTATTTCCTCGGCAACAACCTGCTTGCCAAAACCCCAGCTCATAAATTCTTCTTGCGTTAAATTGTTATCTTCATCAGCATCCATTGAGATAAAAATGTTAACACCTTGCTCCTGCAATTCTGACATGGATAAAAATCCATCAGCATTCATATCAGTTGAGCTAAAAGCTAATTCATCAAGTTCATTTAACTCAGACTGAGCAATGGCTGGTGATATTAAAGTGGATAAAAGCAGAATAGTCGCTAATTTTTTCATTTTATTTCCTCTATTGAATAAATACGGGTATGATTAAAATTGAATAGTTTAATTTACATGGAATCTATTTACATGGAATGCTTATTATGAGCAAGGAAAAAAAACTTCCCCCCTATCTAAATTCTTTGGGGCGCTTTCTTGGCTTTGCTTCAGGGGCAAGTTCTGCTTTGACGCAAAGCCACTTAGATAAATACGAATTAACATTGCAATATTGGGTTATTCTTACTGCTCTTTGGCGAGTTAATGGGCTAACCATCACGCAACTGGCACAATATTATAGGGTGCAATCACCAGCCGCATCACGTCTTATTAGCCGTATGGAGCGAGATGGTTGGGTGAAGAGAGAACATTCATCAAGAGATAAACGAGAGAGTTTTATTTTTTTAAGTGATAAAGCAAAACAGCATGAGCATCTTTTATCTCTTTATGAAGTAATAAATGAGCAATTAACCGATGGTTTTTCACAAGAAGAAATTGAGCAATTAAAAAACCTGCTCACCCGCATAGGCAATAATGCAAAAAAACACTCTACCTAACCAACTCCAGCCACTCATCTTCACTCAAAACCTTAACACCCAAATCTTGCGCCTTTTTAAGCTTTGAGCCAGCTTTTTCACCCGCAACCAGATAATCAGTTTTGGCAGATACCGAGCTTGAGACTTTCGCACCCATTCGCTCAGCCTGCGCCTTTGCTTCTGCTCGTGAAATTTTTTCTAATGTACCAGTAAGCACAATTATTTTGCCTGCGACTGGGCTATCATTAGAAATATTTAGCACATATGTTTGCGGCGTAACCTGCTTTAATAATTCATCTAATGCCTGTTGATTTTTTTCATTATGAAAAAACGTAATGACTGAGCGGGCAACTGTTTCACCAATGCCGTCTATTGATAATAATTGTTGATATGCCTCGCTTTTCTCATCATTTGCTGCAATTACCGCTTTTTCAAAACCTTCAAAGTTACCATAGGTTTTGGCAAACAGGGTAGCATTTGTTATTCCAACATGACGAATGCCAAGTGCAAAAATGAAGCGAGGTAGTTCTGGCTCTCTTGCCGCTTTTATCGCCTCAAATAGTTTGGTTGCGGATTTTGCTCCAAACCCTTCTTTGTTTCTTAAAGGTGTTAGGCTTTCCTTATCTCGCTCCTCAAGTGTAAAAATATCAGCCGCCTGTTTAATCAAGCCCTGCTCAAAAAACATCTCAACCTGCTTATCGCCCAATCCGTCAATATCAAGCGCATTGCGAGAAACAAAATGTTTGAGGTTTTCTTTTGCTTGTGCGGAGCAAACCAGCCCACCAGTACATCGGCGCACAACATCAACTTGTCCTGTTTTTGCATCTATTTCACGAATTGCTTCCGATCCACAAACAGGGCATATCTTTGGAAATTCATAAAGTTTAGAATCACTTGGGCGCTTATCCTCTATCACTTTGACAATTTGCGGAATAACGTCCCCCGCCCTTTGCACAATAACACTATCACCCACTCGAATTTTTTTTCGTTCTATCTCATCTTCATTATGTAGCGTTGCATTGCTCACCACCACGCCGCCAACAGTTACTGGCTTGAGGCGAGCAACAGGCGTAAGCGCACCAGTTCGCCCAACCTGAATATCGATCGCCTCAACTATGGTGCTAGCTTGTTCGGCTGGGAATTTATGCGCTATTGCCCAGCGTGGCGCACGTGCAACAAAGCCCCAACGTTTTTGTAAATCCAAATCATTGAGCTTATAAACCACGCCATCAATATCATAGCCAAGCGTTGCTCTTTGGCTTTCGATTTTATTATAGTGAGCAAGCATTTCATTTGCATTATTACAAAGAATAGTAAGTGGGTTTGTTGCAAACCCCCACTGCTTTAATTTTTGCATCGCTTCAATTTGCGTGCTTGTAAATTTTGAGGAGGCGAAACCCCAAGCATAGGCAAAAAACTTGAGATTGCGCCTTGCCGTAACTTTGGCATCTAATTGGCGCAAAGAGCCAGATGCTAAATTGCGTGGATTAACATAAATCTGCTCATTCTTTTCTTTAGCATCTACATTCAATTTCTCAAATTCAGCATGATCCATATAGACTTCACCACGCACCTCAATCCTATCTGGCCAGCCCTCACCCTTTAACTTATGCGGTATATTTTTTATGGTTTTAATATTGGCAGTAATATCTTCACCAGTTTCACCATCACCTCTTGTTGAAGCTTGCACTAAAACTCCATTTTCATAAAGTAGGTTTGCTGAAACTCCATCAATTTTCGGCTCTGCTGTAAAGGTGAGCTTTAAGCCCTCATCATGCTTAAAAAACTTATGCCCTCGCTCAACAAAATCGCTTACATCATCGTCGTTAAAAGCATTTCCAAGCGAGAGCATCGGCACTAGATGTTTTACTTTAGAAAAACCGCTTTGCGGCAATGCGCCAACTTGATCGCTTAAACTATCTTTTCGTTTAAGAGATGGATGTTTTTTTTCAATCGCCTCATATTTACGCCTATATTCATCATATTGTGAATCAGTTATCTTTGGTAAGTCTTTGTTATAATAGTCATTATTCGCATCGCTCAGAATTTTATGCAACCGTGAAAGCTCAATTTTTGCTTCAGCTTCACTCAAGGGTTTATGCGATTCACTCATCTAATTTTGCTCTAACAGATGCATTGCGGCCGCTCGTGCCTCATCAGAAACCTTAGCCCCTGCTAACATGCGAGCTAATTCTTCTTGGCGCTGTTTAATATTTAATTGCCTAACATTGGTGCGCATATTTTCATCTATCATTTGTTTTTCAATTAGCAGATGAATATTTGCTCGTGCCGCAACTTGTGGTGCGTGGGTGATTGAAAAAACCTGCACATTTTGCGCTAAACGTGCCAATCGCCGCCCAATCGCATCGGCAACTGCACCGCCAACACCGCTATCAATCTCATCAAAAATTAAAACAGGGGCTGAGCCCTTTTCAGCCAACACAACTTTAAGCGCTAATAAAAACCGAGATAATTCGCCACCTGAAGCTACTTTTAATAATGGCCCTGCATTTGTTCCCGGATTAGTTTGCACGTGAAAGGCAATATTATCAAAACCAGAGAATGAGATTTTGCCCTGCTCTATTTTATGTTCAACGATAAATTTCGCCGCCCCCAATTTTAGATCTGGCAATTCTTTCCCCACCGCTTTTTCTAGCAAAGTAGAGATTTTCTGGCGCTTTTCGCTAAGTTTCGTTGCAATCCCTATATAATTATCATGCGCTTTTTTTGTAGCTTTCTTTAGCTTAGCTAACTCACTCTCGCCACTTTCAAGTTGCTTTAATTCGGCCTCATATTTTTCAAGAATTTGCGGTAATTGCTCAACACTCACATGATGTTTTCTAGCCGTCTCACGTAAAGAAAAAAGCCGCTCTTCAATATTTTCAAGCTCATTAGGATCAAAATTCAAATCATGTTTTAGTGTTTCAAGAGCCTCACTTGTTCGATCTAGTGATAGGAGCGCAGTATCAAGCGCTTCAATTATAGGTGAGAACAGACCAGCTTCATCATTTTTCCTAGATAGTTTTCGCATCAGTGAAGCGAGTGCAGGGGCTGGTGCATTTTTCCTATGCAATATTTCATCGATATCTTTAATATCACTAGCAGCTTTTTCGAGCTGCATTAATCTTTGGCGTTGCTCGCTTAGTGCCTTGTCCTCCCCTCCCTCCAAAGCCAAATTACTAAGCTCTTCTACCACATGGCGGGCATATTCCTCATCTTGCTTGGCTTTTTCAATTTTTGCAATTTGTCTATTTAGCTTTTCTTCTAACTCGACTAGTTCCTCATGCGCTTGTTGTACCTTTAAACTCAATAGATTTAGAGCACCAAAATCATCAAGCGCTTTACGATGCGTTGCAACATCAACTAGCGCCCTATCATCATGCTGTCCGTGAATTTCTATTATTTTTGAGCCTATTTTTCGCAAAAGAGATGCAGAAACTGGCTGGTCATTAATAAAGGCACGAGTGCGCCCATCACTAAATTGCACACGCTTTAATATTAATTGTTCGCTATATTCAATCTGTGCTTCTTTAAGAATAGAAAAAGCCAAGTGATTGTCAGGCAAAAATATTTCAGCAACAACAAAGCCGCTTTGCTGCCCCTTACGTACAAGCGAAAGATCTCCCCGCCCACCTAATGCAAGAGTTAAAGCATCGAGAAGAATTGATTTACCTGCGCCCGTTTCACCGCTTAATACCGTTAATCCGCTAGATAATTCCAAATCCAAACGTTCGATTAAAACGATATTATTTATTGATAAAGCACTAAGCATGACTACCTAATTTAGTTCTAACCGTTCTGCTTGAACAGATCTGCATCTATAACTTCTGGCGTCAACCCTTGAGATTGCAACAGATTATATGCTGATTGATACCATTCGCTTGAAGAATAATTATGCCCCAAAATGGCAGCAGATGTACGAGCCTCATTTATTAGCCCAAGAGAAAGATAGCTTTCAACTAAACGAAATAAAGCCTCTTCAATGTGAGTTGATGTTTGATATTTTTGCACAACTTCTTTGAAACGATTTATTGATGCTAGATATTTCCCATTTCCTTGATAATAACGACCAACAGACATTTCTTTGCCTGCTAACTGATCATATGCTACCCGAAGGTTCTCTCTTGCATCATCGCTATATTTTGACTTAGGATAAGTGCTAACCAATAATTGCAATGTATCGATTGCATCTTGAGCTAATTGTTGATCACGAGTTATGTCTTTAATTTGGGCATAATAAGAAGTACCCTTCAAATATAATATATAAGCTGTTTCTTTTGAATTCGGATATAGTGCTAAATAACGATCTGCCGCCAAAATTGCATCAGAATATTTCCCTGTTCTAAAATTGGCATAAACTGTCATTAATTTAGCTTTTTCAGCAAATTCAGAAAATGGGTGCTGACGCTCTAATTTAGCCAATGATTTTAGAGCAGTTTGGAAATATTGCCTATCCATATCATCAAGAGCGCTTTGATATAGCGTTTCTGGTGGAATAATTTCTTCTTGAGTGATTTTTGGAGGGCCAAACAAATTAAACCCAGCACAGGCACTAAGGCTAAAAATAGCCAAGGTGAGGATTACTATTCTCAATAAGCGATTTGCACTATTCATAATTATTTCTTTGCTCACAAAATGTCCTGCTCTTATAAAATTTCTAAATTATCAAATTCGCTTTAATTGTAAATTATCTCAAAACTGTGACAAACAAAATAACTTTTTCTTTATCCAACAGATCGTAAAAATGATTCTACTTTAAGCCCTTCAGGTAAATCATCAAGCGCATCAAATGAAAGTGGTAATTTATCCGCGCTAATAATTTCATAATTTGCTTTTGTTGCAAACATACTTTTAAGAACTTGAGAGTTTAATTTATGACCACCCTTATAAGATCTAAAGCGTCCATAAATTGGCAAGCCCCCAAGCGCTAAATCACCAATAGCATCAAGTAATTTATGGCGCACAAACTCATCTTCAAATCGCAAACCCTCTTTATTTTGAATTCCATTTTCATCAATAGCTATAGAATTTTCTAATGACGAGCCAAGAGCATGTCCCCCCTGACGCAAAACTTTGGCTTCTTCAACAAAACCAAAAGTACGAGCTCTTGCTATTTTCTCAACATATAATCGTGGTGTCCAATCAAATATCATTCTTTGGCGACCAATGACATCATTATCAAAATCAATTTCTAAATCAAGAACACGCCCGTTATATGGCTCAAGAGCTGCAAAAGAATCATTGTTTCGAACCGTAACTGCTCGTAATATTTTTATGTATTTACGTTTTTCTGTTTGAAATTTTAGCCCTGCTTGCAAAATACCTTCAACAAAAGGCATAGCACTTCCATCAAGTATTGGGCATTCAGGGCCATCAATAGTAATAAGAGCATTATCTATGCCAAGTCCACTAAGTGCAGAAACAACATGCTCAATGGTCGCTGCATTAACCGAATTATCCAAATCAAGCGTTGTGCATAATGTAGTGCTGGAAATCCTTGAATAATGAATGTTTACGGGGTCTGTCTTTGTGCCATCATCTAATATTCTGCAAATTTGTAAGCCGCTATCAACATCATATGGTTCAATCACTAGGGTAACAGGCTGTCCCGAATGCACTCCGAAACCACTAAATTCAATAGGCTTACATATTGTGCATTGCCGTGCTGATATCCTGTTCATACTGGTACTGCCCCTAAAACTCATTAACAATTCTAAACAATCTAAACTACATAAACTAAAAAGTCCCAATGCGAAACCCGCATTGGGACTTGTAATCAATTATTTTTAAGTTTTAACCGCGTTTTCGCAAAAAAGAGGGGATTTCGAGATGTTCTTTTTTCAACTGTTGCATATTTGCACGCCCATGAACGTCTAAATCGCCAGAACTTCCTTGCGTCTGTGGGCGTGAGGAACGAGGATTACCTGACTCAATAGCACTTTGGGCATCAAAATCATCCATATTAGGAGAATTCTTGCTTTCCTCGCTTGACCCAATATTCAATCCAACATTAGAGGCTATTCGCTTAAAAAACGCTCTTGGTGAATTAACTTGTGGTTTTTCTTGCAAAGTTTTTTGCGCTACCATTGGCAATTCATCAGGGCGTGGCATTCTTCTTGCCGTAGTAGGTCTTGCTGGATTTGACATTGTGTGAGACGAAGGCATAGGCATTTCTTGATTAATAGGAGCATCATCCATTGGCTCAAGCGCCTGAGTTTGCGGATAGTATTTTTCTACCATCACGTCACTATTCTTGTCACTAACTGGTAATTGCTCTTCCATCGCATCTAATGCACTAGAAACTGCGCCTTTTGCTATAATGTCAATATCATTAGTTTGAGTAGTGATTTTAGTTACAGCTTCTCTTGCATTATCTTTGACAGATAAGACACGCTCAGGATTTGGTTGATGCGGATCCATAGCCTGTACCATTGCCGCTTCTGTTCCAGTTGCAACAACTGACACACGAATTTCACCATTTAAGCTATCGTCAAATGTTGCACCAAGAATAATATTAGCATCACTATCTACTTCTTCACGAATACGACTTGCGGCCTCATCAACCTCATAAAGCGTCATATCTTTACCGCCAGTTATAGAAATCAACAGACCTCTTGCGCCCTGCATTGAAACATCATCAAGCAAAGGATTAGCAATAGCGGCTTCTGCGGCATGGCGAGCTCTATCTTCACCACTTGCCTCACCCGTTCCCATCATTGCTTTACCCATACCACGCATAACTGCCCGAACATCAGCAAAATCAAGATTAATAAGACCATCTTTGGTCATTAAGTCTGTAATACAAGCAACGCCAGAAAACAGCACTTCATCAGCCATTGCAAACGCATCAGCAAATGTTGTCTTTTCATTTGCTACACGAAACAGATTTTGGTTTGGAATAACAATTTGCGTATCAACATAACGATGTAATTCATCAATTCCATCATCGGCTAAGCGCATACGGCGATTACCTTCAAACTGAAATGGCTTTGTAACAACTCCTACAGTCAAAATACCCTGCTCACGTGCCGCTCTCGCAACAACTGGCGCTGCACCTGTACCAGTACCGCCACCCATTCCAGCAGTAATAAACACCATGTGCGAACCGCTTAAATGATCATTAATCTCGTCAAAGCTCTCCTCAGCCGCCGCTTCGCCAACTTCGGGATGCGAGCCAGCACCAAGACCTTCGGTTACATCAACGCCAAGCTGAATAATGCGCTGCGCCTTTGATAAGGTGAGTGCTTGAGCATCGGTATTTGCAACGACAAATTCAACTCCTTGCAATCCAGAATTGATCATATTATTTACGGCGTTGCCACCCGCTCCCCCAACACCAAATACGGTGATGCGTGGTTTTAGTTCTTGTACGTCAGGAATTTGCAGGTTAATTGTCATTTCAGACCTCACTTATGGTAATTGTTATATATAAAATAGCAGTTAATTCGTTAACCCAACGCTAACAATTACAAGGAAACTGTTAATTTTTATGCATTTTAGAAAAAAACAAAGGCTTAAATTCACAGTTCATTATCCATAACAAACACTAGCAACCTAAACTTATTCTATAAAGTTCTCTTTTAATCTACTGATTACACGTGATAAATAACCACCAGAACCCATGAGTGTTTTATTTTGGTTTTGTGCAACAAATTCATGCTGGCATATTTGCGGATAAACTAACATTCCAGCTATTGTTGAAAAAGCGGGCCCTTTTGCGGCTTCTGGAAGGCCTGCAATGCCCATTGCACGTCCTTTTCGAACGTGTCGTGACAACATTCTTTGTCCTAATTCCGTCAAACCAGTTAATTCACTTGCTCCGCCTGTGAACACGAATCTACGGCCAGCAACGTCCATCATTCTTGCATTTGCTATTTTTTCTCGCACCCCATTAAGTATTTCTTCAATACGAGGGCGAACGATGCGGGTTATATTAGAGCGGGCAATAGCATTTGGACTATTTTCTTCGCTCATACCAATGGGCATAATGGGGATTAACTCTCTCTCATCATTTTGTCCCGGTAAAACACTGGCATAAAGAGTTTTTATTCTTTCTGCATCTTCAATAGAAATAGAAAGCTGGCGTGCAATATCCATAGTGATTTGCTGACCACCAATCGGCAAGACATCAGCAAATACTAAGTGCCCTTCAAAAAACACGCTTATACTGGTAGTTGCGCCACCAAAATCAATACATGCAACCCCTAAATTCGCTTCATCATCGACCAAAGCGCCTAACCCGCTTGCGTAAGGAGTGGCAATAAATGCCTGAACTTGCAAATGACATCTATTAAGTACTAGTTCTATATTTCGCATAACCAACGTATTCGCACTTACAATAGCAACATCAACCCCAAGATGTTCACCAACCATGCCGTAAGGTTCAGCTACATTTCGTTGCCCATCAAGCGAGAAACCTATTGGAAGCGCATGGATAATTGTGCGTTTTGGCTCAACGGACACTTCATTTACAGCTTCAAACACACGTGACATATCTGATTTTTCGACTTCCTGCCCATCGAGTGCAACATTAGCGCTTAAAGTTTGTGAAGATAAGTCGCCTGAGCTGACATTGATAATAATTGATTCTATTGTTAGCCCTGCTTTTTTCTCAGCTTCACTTAGCACAAAGCGAATAGATTTTTCTGCTAAATCAAGATCACTAATCACTCCACTCTCTATGCCAGCCGATGGGCCATAACCAAATCCAATAATTTCAGGCTCATGCGTTCTCTCACGTAGCGCCTGTCCCTTTAGACGTGGAGCAAGGCGAGCAATGGTGCAACATATTTTTGTTGAACCAATATCAAGCACCGAAACAAGACGAGTACGTCCCTTTTCTATCGGCCTTAATCTTGCACTCATTTGCTCACTAATCATATTATATCCAACTCATTAGTCTTTATTGCGTATTTTCATCATCTCTATTTATAAGACGAACTACTAATGAACCTGTAATACGCAAATCAATTAGGCTTATATCTTTATCAAATATTGAATATTCTTCTTGATAATTTGCCAACAGGCTTAATGCTTTTTCTAAGTCATCTTCTGGTAATTGCACCCTTAAACCATTATCGTAAATCAAATCCCATCTTCTATCAGCTATACGACTTAGGGCGATTAAACCATTCTCTATTCTTGCATAGTCACTTAAAATATTAATGAGAGAATAAGCATCATCTGCTGCGCCCTGCCCGATAATTAATGGCAAACTATTATCTACTTCACCTGTAGAAAGCGCTAATTTTTTACCTGTTTTGCCAATAAAATAAGTTTCGCCGCCAACACGCCAACGAGCGACAGGTTCAATTTCTATGACATTAACAATTAACTGTGAGGGGAAAGATTTTCTAATACTTGCTTCAAAAATCGCAGGCAACTCAAGTATGCGCTCCCTTGCTTTTTGTGCATCAAATGTAAGTGTCGAGGTCTTATCATCAATTTTAAGAGCGCTTAAAATTTGTTTCTCATTTGTTAATACTTGACCCTCTATTTGCACTTCTTTAATCCCTAAGCCAAATCCTGCAAGTTGGCCTGATATGAATGAGACAGAATTATCTGTAATTTTAGAAATTTCATTGCGAGATTGATATAGGAACAATATTACAATCAGGCTCAATATAATAAAGGCTGATCTTTTTATTATGGTTTTATATAGAATATAAAATTGATTGATCTCTATCAAAAATTTTGGGGTTTTCTTGCGCTTAGCTTTATTACCTACCTGTTGCAACTCGCATCCTCCACGATCCAACTAACCAACTCAATAAAATCGTGGCCAGCATGTGCAGCAATCTCTGGCACTAGAGAGGTTTTGGTCATTCCTGGTTGAGTGTTTATTTCCAAACAAACCAACTCGCCCTCATCACCACCAAAATCATTATAACGAAAATCAGCCCTTGTTACTCCCTTACAACCAAGTGCCTTATGGGCTTTTAGGCTTAGGCTTTGGACTTTATCATAGATTTTTTGTGAAACAGGAGCTGGAATTAAGTGCTCGGAACCATGTTTTTCATATTTCGCTTCATAATTATAAAAATGCAAATCGGTAGTGATTTCTATAACTCCGAGCGCCACATCACCCATCACCGCACAAGTAAGCTCTTTTCCGGGGATATAACGTTCAACCATTAGCATTTCTCCTCCCTGCCAATCAGCACTTAATATTTCTTGTACTGGGTGAGCATTTTCATCTTTGACTAGAAAAATACCAACACTTGAGCCTTCATTTACAGGCTTAACTACATAGGGCGGCTTCATGATATGATGCCCACCAATTTGCGAGCGGTGAGCAATTATATGATTAGCAACAGGAATGCCATTTGCCTTGAACAATGTTTTTGATTGGTGTTTATCCATCGCCAAGGCAGAAGCCAAAACGCCTGAATGGGTGTAGGGAATTTCAAGAAGTTCAAGCAAGCCTTGAATAGTGCCATCTTCGCCATATCGGCCATGTAGCGCATTAAAAACCACGTCAGGATTTAGCTCAACTAATTTTGAGGCAATATTTCTATCAACATCAATTTCGCTTACATCATAGCCAGCAGCACGCAAAGCATTAGCACAAGCTAATCCACTATCAAGAGAGACTTCACGCTCTACCGATAGACCTCCTTTTAGAAGTGCAACTTTTTTTGCCATTTAATTTTCCTAACCTGTAAGCTTTCTTAATAGCCATTCAAATGGGCCATTCTTAAAAAACCTTGACCAAATTAAAGCATAAATAATTGAAGCAAAAATGAATATACTAGAAAAATAAATGGAAAACTGCGCCGTTTGCCCTTCAAGCAGTCCGAGTTCTTCAAGTATTCCCATGCCAATGATGATATGGGCAATATATAATGTTAGAGCTTGCTTGCCAGCGATAGTAAACGGAGAAAGAAACTTCTTTTTTTCTCCATTAAATAATAGCAAAGAAACTCCAATAACTAGAAATGCAGCACCTGAGCCTGCAAGCATATAAAGCGGTAATGGGGGCATTGGTAAAACACTAACAAGTTCAGCAATATCTGCTCCAAATAATGATAAAGAAATAGATAGGCTATAAGCTATAGCCAACATAACAGAACCAGCAATTACTAGCTTTTTTTGCAAGGTCTTAGAATGCAAATCCAATCTTGAAAGAATAATTCCTAACAGCAAAAAACTTAGCCAAGGAATTGCTGGATGGAAGCCATTATAAAAAAGATTTCTAATAAAGCCATTAAACGTCCAAAAATCTGCGTAATCTAGCGTTTTCCAATTCCAAGCAGTTTCATAATCGATCAGAAATAACAAGCCGATGAAGATAAGTGGGAGTAACAAAGCAACGATTGTAATTATTTTTGTTGAATAGCGAATGAGGAACAAAGCAAATATAAAATAAATAGCGTAATAGTGGATAATATCCGCAGGGAAAATCAACATATTAATTAAACCAATTACCAACAAAAACAGTACTCGCTTTAGCATTGTCTTATTGAAATTATCTGGCCTAGCTTTATATCCTAACCCAAAACCAACACCTGCCAAAACAACAAATGTGGCTGCAGCTTTACCCTCCAAAGAGAGTAAAAATATTTCTGCCCAAATAGCACCAGTGCCAGCACCAGTTACAATATGAAAATTCACATAAACCATGCCCGCAAAGGCAAAGAACCGAGCAAAATCTAAACCATGCAAGCGCTTTGATTTCATAGGTTAAACCTTACCAGTGAAAACATCACCGTCTAAAAATTCTTTTATTTGCTTTTCTGGCTCAAACTTCCCCATACGTCGAATTTCCCATTTCAACTCAATACCAGAGTTTTCTCGCACACGATTGCGTACTGTTTCGCCAAGCAATTCAATATCATGTGCGCTGGCATCTCCAAGATTTAGCAAAAAATTACAATGTAATTCTGAAACTTGCGCATTTCCTATCCTTAAACCTCGACAACCTGCTTCATCAATTAATTTCCAGCTTGAATGGCCAGTAGGGTTCTTAAAAGTTGAGCCGCCTGTTCGAGATTTTACAGGTTGCGAGCCTTCTCTTTTATCGGTTATTTCTTGCATTTGTGCTTTTAATATTTGTGCATCGCCTGCAAAGCCCTGATATATCGCAGAAGTAAAAATCACCCCATCAGGAGCGTTAGATTTACGGTATTTATAATTCATATCTTTATTATCTAGCGTAATGAGCTCACCCTGCCGAGTTACGCCACTAAGGCTAAGCATTGTATCTTTTGTTTCAGTGCCATAACAGCCAGCATTCATATAAAGAGCGCCACCAATTCCACCCGGAATTCCTCGATAAAAGGTCAAGCCATCAATCCCTGCATCTGCTGCCGCTTTGGCAACTCTAACATCTGGATTTGCCGCCCCAACCTCTATTTTATAATCGTTCAGCATTTCTATATTACCAAAGCCACGAGCGGAGAGTTTAATCACCACACCATCAAGCCCGCCATCTCTTATTAGGAGATTTGAGCCAAGCCCTATTACGGTTACTTTAATTTTTGCATCAAGATTTTTTAGAAAAAACTGTAAATCCTCAATGTCTTTTGGTTGAAAAAATAATTCAACAGCTCCACCAACCCGAAACCAGCTTATTTCAGACATTTTTTGATTGGGTATTAAGCGACCACGAATCTTATCTGTCCAATTACCTAATTTCGATAGTAAGTTTTCGTTAGACATAATTAGTCCTTACAATAATTTCTCTAGCTCTTGAGGAAAATCATTTGCCCATTGCGTAATATTTCCAGCCCCCAAAAACACCACATAATCACCCGCATTTGCCTTTTCGCAAATTATCTTTGCTATTTCATCTGGATCTTGAATAACACTAACATCTCTATGCCCTGAAGCACGGATATTTCGAGCTAAATCAACATGGCTAGCGCCTTTTATTGGCTCTTCCCCTGCGGCAAAAACAGGTGTAATAATTACGCTATTTGCATCGTTAAAACACGCAGAAAATTCATCAAACAAATCATTTAGACGAGAATAACGATGCGGTTGCATAATAGCGATAACATTGTTTTTTGTTGATTGTCTGGCAGCTTTTAATACCGAAGATATCTCAACTGGGTGATGCCCATAGTCATCAATAATTACTATGCCATTTACTTCACCAACTTTGGTAAAACGACGATTAACCCCTGCAAAATTCTTTAAGCCATTTCGGATTGCCTCTTCGCTAACACCTAACTGATCTGCAACGGCAATAGCGGCTGTTGCGTTCATAACATTGTGCAAACCGGGCATAGGCAATTCAATATCCTTTATTGTGTGCTCTTGCTTGGTAATTCTATCACGCAATTCAACATCAAATCTTGATATGCCATTTTCATTTCTTAAATTACTCAAGCGCACGTCAGATTGCGGATTTTGTCCATAAGTAATTACTCGCCTATCTGTTATTTCACCAACAAGAGCCTGAACTTCAAAATGGTCAAGGCACATAACGGCAAAGCCATAAAAGGGCACGTTTTCTATAAAATTCTCAAAGGCATTTTTTAGCTCATCAAAAGATCCATAATGATCTAAATGCTCTGGATCAATATTAGTAACCACCGCAACATCGGCTGGTAATTTGACAAATGTGCCATCGCTTTCATCTGCCTCAACCACCATCCAATCGCCCTTTCCCTCACGAGCGTTCGTGCCATAAGCATTAATAATACCGCCATTAATCACTGTTGGATCCATGTTGCCAGCATCAAGCAACGCTGCAACAAGCGAAGTTGTTGTGGTTTTTCCATGCGTGCCGCCAATCGCAACACAATTCTTAAAACGCATAATTTCAGCAAGCATTTCAGCACGTCTAACAATAGGCAAACCAGCACGTCTTGCCGCTCTTAATTCTGGGTTATCTTTTTTAATAGCCGAAGAAATTACAACAACAGCTGCGTCTTTAATGTTTTTTGCGCTTTGCCCAATTTCAACCTCTATGCCCATTTTTTGCAAACGTTTAACATTTGAACTTAAAGATAAATCAGACCCACGAACGGTGTAATTTTGCCCATGCAAAATTTCTGCAATTCCACTCATGCCAATTCCGCCAATTCCAACAAAATGTACTGGCCCAATATCCTGTGGCATTTTCATAGATATTTCCCCTAACTATTTTTTAGTTTTAATAATATTTTCTGCTAAATCAGCCAATCGCTCAACTGCCTTTGGTTGCCCTAGCGATTTTGACTTATTTGCAGCATCATTTAACAGTTCTGGCTCTAAAAACAACTCTTCAAGCTGTTTGGCAAGAGATTGCGGTGAAATATTGTTCTGTTCAACAACCCAACCGCCACCAACTGATTCGATAAAGGCAGCATTATTAGCCTGATCGCCATCAAGTGATCCGGGTAATGGAATTAAAATTGCGGGGCGGCCTAATACTGTTAATTCAGAAACTGACGATGCTCCTGACCTAGAAATCACCAAATGCGAATCAGCCATTCGCTCGGGTAAATCGTCAAAAAACTCGGATAGTTCAACATTTACTTTAGCGCTTTTATAAATAGAGGTAACTCGCTCAAGATCTTCAGGGCGACATTGTTGCGTAATTTCTAAGCGCTTTCTTAAATGCTCAGGAAGTTGAATAATGGCTGGTGGTATTAAATCTGAAAATACCCTCGCCCCTTGCGATCCTCCAAACACTAATAGACGTATTTTGCCACTTTCACCTAACTTAGAATAAGCCAATTCACTTGCAGCTTTTCGCACCCTATCTCTAACAGGATTACCAGTTACAATCTGCATAATACTATATCGTTCTGCATAAGCGGTATATTCAAAACTAAGCGCCATAACTTTTGCAAATCTTGCTAATGCCCTATTAGCTCTGCCTAGAACTGCATTTTGCTCGTGTAAAATTCCTTTTATTCCCATTAGCGATGCAGCAAGAAATGATGGGAAAATCGGATAGCCACCAAAGCCAATTACGATATCTGGTTTTATTCCCCTCAGCTTTTGCCAAGCAGTAAAAGCCCCACCTAAAATAATAAAACCAGCTCTAATGAACCTTATAGGATTTGCTAATGATGGCGTTGCTGATGGTACAATATGAGTTTGCTTTGCTGGGAAATTTTTACCATAGGCTGATACACGCTCATCGCTCATCAAATGAATTTCGTGCCCACGTCTCTCTAATTCTTGCGCCAGCGCCATTGCAGGAAATAAATGCCCCCCAGTTCCACCAGCCATTAAAACAATTTTGCTCATGCTCTTTTTCTCTTGTCGCCGTTGGTCGCTACATTCTTTCTTGCGTTCACGCCACGCAGGCTACCCGACCCCGCTTGTCCGCCGTAGCCTTGGCGTAGGTGGAACACCCCCGCCGTTTTTTCTTTTCCCATTTTATATCTCGCTAGGTTGCTTTCTTTATTCTTGTCGCCGTTGGTCGCTACGCTCCCGACCCCGACACCCCCGCCGTTTTTCTTTTTCCATGCTATATCTCGCTAGGCTGCTCTTTTAGTCCTGTCGCCATTTTATTATTCCCCTTTTGATAAAGAGGTAATACCGATAGCAGTCTTTCATGCGGTTTTTTTCTTGTTAAGCTCAGCAATATTCCCATTGAAAAAGCAATCGCTAACATTGAAGTTCCTCCATAAGAAACAAAAGGCAACGTCATGCCTTTTGAGGGCATGAGATTTAGATTTACTGCTAGGTTTATAATTGATTGCAATCCAAATTGAATAGCCAAAATACTAGCTCCAAGCCGTGCAAACAACCCTGTTTGATTTTGTGCGTTGCTCAATGACCTAATAATAATAAAGCCAATTAAAGAAGCCAGCATTAAAGAAAATATAATTCCAAACTCACCAGCCGCTGCTGAAAAAACATAATCAGCATGAGCATCTGGAATATAGTTCTTAGCAGTAGCTTCACCCGGTCCACGACCAAACCACCCGCCCTCAAGCAATGATTGCAACGCCTTTTCTACTTGATAAGAAGGGCCGCCACTTCCCTGATTTATAAATCCATCTATTCGCCTTGCAAAATGAGGAAAGAACAAATATGCGCCAAAACCCGAAGCAGCACTAACCCCAAAAAGCAGAAAAATCCAAAACCATGATAGGCCAGCAAGAAATAATAGAGCAAAAAATGTTACGCCAACTAAAAATGATTGCCCTAAATCTGGTTGCATTAAAAGTGGAATAATTATCAAGCCGGCTAGAATGAAAGAAATTATTTTTCCTGGCACTTCCTTTTGTTGCATTGATAAAGAAAATAACCATGCCGCTATAAGTGCGTAACTTGGCTTAATAAACTCTGATGGTTGAATTGATTGCCCAAAAATTATAATCCAGCGACTAGCTCCATTTGCTTCAAACCCTATAAATGGTGTTGCCCAAAGTAAGATTAAAGAACCAACAAACATTAATAATGCAGCAAATCTAGCCAAGCGTTCATTTAATAATGATGCGCCAATAAGAACAATAATGGTTGGTATAATAAAAACAATGTGGCGTATGACAAAGTGATATGGTGAATAACCAAGACGAACAGCAACTGACGGACTTGCAGCAAAAGACAATACGACACCAACTAGCAATAGCATAATAAGTGCTGCTAAGAGTGTTCTATCTATTGTCCACCACCATTCGGCAATGAGTGTTTTTTTCTCACGTGAAAACATAATAATTAAAAACTAAAGCAAGATAGTTAAGAGGCTGTTTGCAAAACCAAGAATGAATGAAATTATTTTCACTTTTTTGTCAGCATAGCCTTGTTAGCAATTTAATTTTTATTTTGGCGAATTTGCTCAGCTCTATCTTGTAATTGTTGTTCAAGCGCACTTGCACCTGTTGATTGTTCTCTAAACTGATCAAAAGTCAGGGCAGTATCATTATCATAAACAGAGGTAAAACCTGCGAGATTGATATTGACCACGAGATCCTTATTTTGCTGGGTTTTTGTAGATAATGACAGTTTAGAGCCTTTTTTCAAACTATTTATATAATTCTCATTAATTACAAGTTGTGAAGTACATGACACTTTATCGCAAAGCACAAATGGAACTCTAATTGGCTTGCCGCCATCAATCTGCCAAACCATATTAAAAGGCAATAAAACGCCTAAAGGAACGGCTGCAACAGCTAATAATTTGTTTTCTTGCCCCGGATCATTACGTAACATGAATGAGCCAAAAAACTGTCCATTTTGCAAAACTATTTGACGCATAATGCAGGCTTTTTCACCGCTATCTAGTGGTTCGCATATTTTTAGCCAATTATTTTCAGGTTTTGGTGCTGATGGCAAACTTGTTTCAGTTGCATCGGTTTTGTCTTCTGAATTTTCTTGCGCAAAACTAGCACTTGAAAAGCTAACAAGAGCTACACTTAAAAGGCTGGTCAGCAATATTTTCTTTAACTTCATCTTTAATCCTAAAATTTGGCTATTATAATTTGTTATAATAAAAACATATCTCTTAACAAGTCCGAAATTTTGGCAACAAAGTGACCAAAAGGGTTTTCTAAATGATTATCTTCATACAAAAACATTATTTGTAGCTTATTGCGTCATTTTTACCATTTTGGCAAGTATAGAAGCAACTCCTACTAATCTATCTTCAGCTTTTGGCCAATCTCGGGAAAATACCAGTTTTTGATCTGGTCTTAAACGCACTAATTGCGTTGGGTCGGATATTAACTTAACTAATGCTGTTGGATTTGGGAATTCATTATTTCTAAGCGTTAAAATTGCTCCCTTTGGCCCTGCATCTACTTTTTCTACATTTGCTTGGCGGCACAAGGATTTTACTAACACAACTTTTAATAGCGCCTTCACCTCTTCTGGCAAAGAGCCAAACCTATCTATTAATTCAGCAGCAAAATCATCAATTTCTTCAGCTGTACTTAAATCACCAAGCCGTCGGTAAAGTTGCATTCTTACTGGTAAATCTTTGACGTAATTCTCTGGTATCATAACAGGCATTGAAAGCGAGATTTGCGGCGACCACTCATTTTCTTCATTTTCATCAGTCTGCCCTGAGCGCAATGCCGCCACCGCATCTTCTAACATTGCTTGATAAAGTTCAAAACCAACTTCTCTAATATGCCCCGATTGCTCATCGCCAAGCAAATTACCAGCGCCACGAATATCAAGATCATGGCTTGCCAATTCAAAACCAGCCCCTAAATGTTCAAGCGATTGTAATACTTCAAGCCGCTTTTGCGCATTATCAGTTAGTTTTTTATCCACCGGAACGGTAAAAAGCGCATAGGCTCGAACCTTTGAGCGCCCAATGCGCCCTCTTATCTGATAGAGTTGTGCAAGGCCAAATTGATCTGCCCGATGCACAATTAAAGTATTAGCATTGGGAATATCTAAACCCGATTCTACAATGGAAGTTGAAACTAGCACATCGAACTTGCCATCATAAAAAGCATTCATAATATCATCAAGTTCATTGGCATTCATTTGCCCATTAGCCACCATAAATTTAACTTCTGGCACTTGCTCGCTTAAAAAGCGTGATATTTTCCCCTGATCTTTAATACGTGGCACAACATAAAAACTCTGCCCGCCTCGATATTTCTCACGTAACAATGCTTCCCTTACGCTCAATGCATCAAACGGCATAACGAAGGTGCGAATAGCCAATCTATCAACAGGCGGCGTTGCCAATAAAGATAAATCTCGCACACCTGTTAGCGCTAATTGCAAAGTGCGTGGAATTGGCGTTGCGCTAAGCGTTAGTACATGCACATTGCTTTTTAGCTCTTTTAGTCTTTCTTTATGTCCAACACCAAAATGTTGTTCTTCATCAATAATCAACATGCCTAAATCACGAAATTCTATTGTTTTGGCTAAAAGCGCATGAGTGCCAATCACAATATCAATCGAGCCATCTGCCAAACCCTTTTTATTGGCTTTTAATTGTGCGTTTGGGACTAATCTTGAAAGCTGAGCAATATTTATTGGCAATCCTGCAAAACGATCGCTAAAAGTTTTATAATGTTGACGAGCCAGCAAAGTAGTTGGCACAACTAGCGCCACTTGCTTGCCCGATAAAGCCATAGCAAATGAGCCACGCAAGGCAATTTCAGTCTTTCCAAAACCAACATCACCACACACCAAGCGATCCATCACCTTGCCAGAAGTTAGATCATCTAAAACATTTTCAATCGCTACTAATTGATCCTCAGTTTCATCAAATAAAAACCTAGCCACAAATTCATCATAAGCCCCAGCGTGCATTGATATGGGAGAAGCGGAACTCATCTCACGCTTGGCAGCTATTCTTATTAGCTGCTCCGCCATATCTTTTATACGCTTTTTAAGTTTGGCCTTTTTCGCCTGCCAAGCACCAGTGCCAAGCCTATCTAATGTTGCCCCTGCTTGCTCTGATCCATAGCGAGAGAGTAGTTCAATATTTTCAACAGGCAAATAAAGCCTATCATTTTTAGCATATTCAATTTCAACACAATCATGCGGCGCACCAGTAACATTTATGGCCTTAAGACCAATAAAACGCCCTATACCATGATCTATATGCACCACGAGATCATTAGGTGATAGTGCACTAGCTTCAGTTAGAGCATCGCTACTTTTGCGTTTTTTACGTGATCTAATTAAACGCTCACCAAGAATATCTTGCTCAGATAAAACTAATAATTCTTTACTCTTAAAACCAGTTTCAAGCCCTAAAACAAGCAAAGAAACTGCACCAATTTTTGCACTCTTTGCCTGATGATAATTAGCAGCCATATTGATATTTTTAAGTCCGTGATCAGCTAGCACTTGTGCCATTCTTTCACGAGAACCTTCGCTCCAACAGGTGAGAATGATTTTGCGCTTATTTTCAATCTCTTTGTTAATTAACTCAATTAGCGAATTGAAAATATTGTTATTTTCCTTTGCTCGTTGTGCCGCAAAAGAAGGCGCAATAGCTGCTCCTATATCTTTTTTTATTATTGAATTATCAGAATTTGTAACAGGGCTCGCAAATGGAGATATCTGAATTAACTTATTATTGCCAAATATCTGTTGTTTTTTCGCATCAATCTCATAGAGCAATTCAGGTTTGATAGCATTATAGGGAATAGTTTCACTAGCGATTGCAACATTTGGTGCTTTGCTTCTTGCTTCATAATAATCAATTATTTGTGCTTGACGTTCATTATATGCCAGCATTGTTTGATCATCAAAAATAAATGGCGCATCGCCACAATAATCAACCAACCTATCTAAATTCTCATAGAAAAATGGCAACCAATGTTCCATACCCATAAATCTTTGCGAGGCACTAATCGCATTATAAAGCGGGTCAGACATTCTAGTTTGGTTGAAATTAACGCTAAAATTTTGCCTAAACCTTCTTACGCTTTCTTCATTTAGTACAATCTCGCTCATCGGCGCTAAAGAGATAGAAGTTAGGTTATTATTTGTGCGCTGAGTTTCGGGGTTAAAATTCCTAATTGTTTCAAGAACTGATCCAAAAAAATCAAACCTAATGGGTTGCTTTTGCCCTGCTGGGAATAAATCAATTATACCACCACGAACTGCATATTCACCGCTTTCACGCACCGTTGGCACACGCAAATAGCCATTCATATTTGCCCATTTAATAATGTCTTCGCTATCTATTATTTCACCAGCTTTCGCTATAAATGACATTGATTTTACTATGGCTTTTGGTGGTAATTTTTGAATGAGAGCATTTGCAGTGCTTAAAACAATAGCGCCTCTTGTTGCATCATTTGTAAGAGCAGATAAAGCGCTCATTCTGGCAGCAATAGAAACCATATTTGGCGACACCCTATCATAGGGCAAACAGTCCCAAGCTGGCAGCATAATGATTTGATGATTGGGCATAAGAGTGCGTAAAATATCATTCATACGCAATAAGCGCTCACCATCTCGTGTGATAAAACTTAGAGCAACTCTATCATTCGGTGCGTTCTTTATGCGCTGCTCTGCCATATCTGCCAAAATGAATGGCACAACACCATCTGGCGCATTGATCAATATTTCATTTGGTAGGAAATTATTTTGTTGTGTTTTGCTCATGATTTAAGATTTAGAATTTCGCAAAAGCTGAAAATCTCGTAATTGTTTTATAAAATCAGCATCAATATTATCTGGCACGGGCTCTTGCCCCAAAATCCATTTTAATAGATCAGTATCTTGCTCGTCCATTAATTCTTCAAACCTATCAAGTTCTACCTCATTATATCCATCTAGCTTTGCATTGGCAAAATGACCAAGAATAAGATCCATTTCTTGCGTGCCACGATGCCAACAACGATAAAGCATACGCTTTATACGATTATTATTTTTTGAGGTTTTCTGTTCCATTATAATCTTTTCAAAATTATTCAGCCTATGATATGCTTTAGTCAACTTATATAGAAGGCTCTTCAAAAGCCTAGTGATATTTATTTTGGAGATAGTTTAATAGATATTTTCCTTAAAAACAGCACAATATTATTGATATTTTGCTGTTTTTAAGGGAAAGAGGTATAAATTAGCTCCCTAAAGAAATGTTGCTAGGCTTTTGAAGAGCCTTCTATAAATTTATAAAGAGAATAAATGGCTCGTTCTGAACTTTTAACACCGCTATTTCGCTCGCTACGCTCCTTAAAAGGCGTGGGACCGCAACTTAGTGTGTTGTTCAAAAAGTTTTTTGCAACCCCAAAAGAACAAGAAGCAATAGCGCTTGATGTTTTAATGCACATGCCAAGCCAAATTATTGATAGGCGTGCACAAGTTAGCATAGCAAATGCCTATTTTAATTCGATTGTTACACTAAAATTACATATTGATAGGCATCAGCCGCCACCAAAGAACCGCACCAATATTCCGCATCGAGTTTTTTGCCATGATGAAAGCGGTGAAATCTCGTTAGTGTTTTTTCGCTCGCACGGGAATTGGGTAGAGCGCTCTTTGCCTGTTGGCGAGGTGCGTTTTGTCTCTGGGGAAATTGCTTTTTTTAATGGTGAAAAGCAAATCACCCACCCTGATTATATCGTAACGCCAGAAAATTTTGACGATTTACCATTAGTTGAGCCTATTTATCCGCTTACGCATGGGCTCTCCTCTAAAGCTTTAAGAAAAATCATTGTGCAAATTGTTAGCACCTTGCCAAGCCTGCCTGAATGGGTTGATAAAAATCGCTTAGAGCAATTTAATTGGCCAAGTTTTGATGATGCAATGCGTGCGGTTCATACTCCAAAAAACCCTCAAGAAGCTGAAATAAATTCGCCTGCCAGAATGCGCCTTGCTTATGATGAATATCTGGCAGGGCAATTAACTTTGCAAATTATTCGCTCATCAATGACCAAAGAAAAAGGCGTAAACCGCCAATTTTCGGGTGCTATTACAAAAAAGTTACAAGCCGCCCTGCCCTTTATTTTAACTGATGGGCAGCAAAATGCGATAAAAGAAATATTTGGTGATTTGCAAAATAAAGATAAAATGTCACGCTTACTTCAGGGTGATGTTGGTTCAGGCAAAACCATTGTGGCGCTTATGGCAATGGCGGCAATCGCTGAAAGTTCAGCACAATCTGCCCTAATGGCGCCAACTGATCTCTTGGCTAATCAGCATTATAAAAGCCTAAAACCCCTATGCGATAAGGTGGGGCTTAATATTGTACTTTTAACTGGCAAACAAAAAATTGCTGATAAAAGAGCCGCGCTTGAAAGCATAAAAAGCGGTGAGAGCAATATTATTATTGGCACACATGCGCTTTTTCAATCTGATGTTGAGTTTAATAATCTTGGGCTAACCATAATTGATGAGCAGCATAGATTTGGCGTTTATCAGCGCCTTGCACTATCTGAAAAAGGCAAAAATGCAGATTTACTGGTAATGAGCGCCACGCCAATTCCTCGCTCTTTAGTGCTAACTCATTTTGGCGATATGGCAGTTAGCATATTAAAAGAAAAACCAGCAGGCAGAAGGCCTATTAAAACCGCAGCTTTACCTATTGGAAAATATGACAATGTTATAAATCGTCTCAAGACGCAAATCAATGATAGCGCGCAAGCCTTTGGGGTTTGTCCATTAG
>JAKISM010000012.1 GCA_021648585.1 Devosiaceae bacterium
AATTCCTGGGCAGGCCGATAAATATCCTGGTCAACTTTCAGGCGGACAACAACCGCGGGTGGCTATCGCACGCTCGCTTTGCATGAGCCCAAAAATTATGTTGTTTGATGAGCCAACATCAGCACTTGATCCTGAAATGATTAAAGAGGTGCTTGATGTTATGGTAGATCTTGCCGACACTGGCATGACCATGATTGTGGTTACGCATGAAATGGGCTTTGCCAAAACCATTGCTGATGAGGTAATTTTCATGGACGAAGGTGACATTGTAGAGCGCAATAATCCTGAGGCGTTTTTTGATAATCCCGAGCATGAACGAACCCAGCAATTCCTTAGCCAAATCCTGTAGTTACCTAAGTTTTTGAACACACTGTTTAGAGATTCCTATGTCCACCAATTTTTTTACATCCCCCGGCAAATTCTACCGTGGCAATCTGCACACCCACTCCACCTGCTCAGACGGTGTGCTTGATCCAAGTGAGGTCTGTCGTCGCTATCACGCTGAAGGCTATGACTTTATTGCCTTAACTGATCATTTTGTTGGTCTGTTTGACTATCCGATTACAGACACAACAAGATGCCGAAAAAACGGTTTTACCACCATATTAGGAGCAGAATTGCACACAGGTGCTATGGAAAATGGTCATCTATGGCATATGCTGGGTATAGGGCTTCCTACTGATTTTACACCACCAAATGCGCCTAATTTTCACCCTATTAAAGGCTCGGAATCAGCTGCCGATATAGCGCAACGGGCACGGGATGCTGGTGCATTTGTAGTTATTGCGCATCCGCATTGGTCTGGCTTGAGCGAAGCCGATGCCCTTTCAATCCCTGCAGCCCATGCGGTGGAGATTTACAACCATGGTTGCGTGGTGGACAATGATCGAGGTGAAGGTTTCTTAACTCTGGAATATCTGCTGAACAATGATCGCCGCATGACCCTAGTCGCCGCCGATGATGCGCATTTTAATTCTCCCGATTATTTTGGTGGCTGGGTCATGGTCAAGGCCAAGAAAAATACCCCAAAGGCTCTGCTGGCGGCGTTAAAAGCTGGTGAATTCTATTCCAGCACTGGCCCACAAATTCATAATATTAAAATTTTACATGACACGGTAATTGTTGAGTGTTCTTCAGCTACTACTGTTATTTTGCAGGGTCAGGGAACCTCAATGGCAACCTTGCACGGCGAAAGCATGACTACTAGCAAGCTCTCTCGTGAACGGCTAGCAGGTTCAAAATGGCTGCGTGTTACGGTCATTGATCGCGCTGGAAAACGTGCTTGGTCAAACCCGATCTGGGTGTAGGTTGTCATAAATTTGCGAACAAAAAATGTAGAAATTTATTGCAGACACGAAAAGTTGATTATGGTTTAAAGAAATTGATAGTTTTCGCTAACACAGCAGCACTACCTATTTATAATAATTAGTGATATGCTATTGCATCTTTTGAAATCATTGAAAGTGCTGAATCTCAAAAAACTGCGTATAGCCCCGTATTGGTTGCACATTCTGTTACGCAATTTGCACACGTTAAATTCTTAACTAATTGGAATATAACGATAAAGCCTGTTAAAGTTTTATTTTGGGGAACTCCCCACCCGCCATTTTACTTTATGAAACTCTTTTAACTATTTGATTTTACTCAATATTATTTTGGAAATTTCAGGTAATGTGTTTTTCTGTAACTTGCTATACATTTTGCTGCACAATCTGCTGCACATAAATTTTTAACCTGTTGAAATACAATAATTTAATTATTTTTTTGAATCCTGAAAACGGATGTTCAGTCCGCCACACAAAACCTTATTTTACTGAACATTACATTGTCCTTTTTGTTAGTTTTGGTTAATGTCATTGTAATTTTATCTTTTTAAGTGGTTTAGGGACGTTTATTTATGAGTTGTTTTTCTGGAATAAAGCTGATGGTTTGAAGTGGTCGTGTCACGTTTTTGTGCCGCTCGGTGTATTTATTTAAGCAGCAATTTGTTCAAAAGCCAAGGGGCTTTTCCAACCTAGTGCCGAATGTTTTCTCCTTGGATTATAGAATCCATTAATATATTCAAATATAGCAATTTCTGCCTGACGTCTAGTTTGCCATGTGTACCTCCATATAAGTTCCGCCTTGATAGTCTTAAAAAATGTTTCCATAGTTGCGTTGTCCCACGGGTCAAGCCCGAGGGCAGGCTCCACAGTTACCTTTACCTGACATTGATATTTTAAAACCCAAATCACGTAATCGCTTTTGGTAATCATGTGAGCAATATTGGCTTCCACGATCACTATGGTGAATGCAGCCTTTGGGTGGTTTGCGTAAAGCTATCGCCATATCTAACGCACGTATCGCTAAATCCTTCTTCATACGATTGCTAACTGCCCAACCAATCACACGGCGTGAATGTAAATCCAACACAGCAGCAAAGTAAAGCCATCCTTCACGTGTCCAGATATAACTAATATCCACCACCCATTTCTGATTGGGTTTATTAGCTACAAAGATCTGCTTCAACAGATTAGGCGCAATGTTGAACTTGTGGTTGCTGTCCGTTGTAACCTTGTGTTTACGGGTTCTAACCACAGATATATTGTTCTGGCGCATCAACCTACCAACCCGACGATGTCCGACTTGCAAACCAAGCTCTTTCAATTCAGCAGTCATTCGTGGTCTGCCATAACTGTTAAGGCTTAGTGCAAATTGCTCACGTATATGGGCAAGTAAAACCATATCAGCTCGTTGGCTTTGACTTATGGTACGTGTACGGTAAGCACGATAACCACGGGTGCTGACATCCATAATTTTACACAAACGTTCAATTGGCAACTTGCCAAGCTGTTCTTCAATAAACCTAAATCTCATCATTTTTGGCTCGCGAAGAACTGTGTTGCCTTTTTTAATATCTCCCTCTCCTCACGCAGAAGGCGGACTTCCTTGCGAAGCCGCTCATTTTCCTGAATTAAGTCAACCTGAGGCTCATGCTGTATAACAACGTCACGTTCCTCCCTAATCCAACGGCAAAGCGTTGATAAAGCAATCTTAAAGTCTGAAGCAACTTGCCTGCGTGTAAGACCACTAGCAAGTGCAACACGCACAGCTTCTCGTTTAAATTCTAGTGTAACTTTCTTTCCCATTTATATTCTCCTTTAATGCAATATATGCGATTAATGGAGCGGCATCAAACCGTGACACGACCGTTGAGAGCCTTTGAGGATCATGGTGTGAACCTCTTTGGCTGGATTTTATTATTGATTGAGGCTCTAGGCTTAGCAGCAGCACGAGCAAAGCTCTGCGATGTGCTTTCGACAATTTTACCGTTGCCATTGGTGGCAACGCCAAGCGCTTTCAATAACAGCTCACGCATGGCGGTAACATCATTGCAAGCGCGGTTTAAAAGACGTTTGGTCTCATCATCGAAATAGAGAGAACCAGAATTTGCGGCTTTGGCCAGTTGATTAAGATTATTAACAATCCGACTTGCACCAAGGCACGCCAAAAGCTCAGCCAGTGCTTTTTCGTCGATTTCAGGAGTTTTGCGCCGTTTACGGTATTTAGGAGCATCTTCAGCAAACAACAGAGATTTGATATATGACCCAAGCGGCATACTCCCCGCATTGCGTTCAAGTTGCACGCGCTCCTCAAACGTCAAACGTAATGAAAACGGCGGTATCCGCGACCCAACCTGTCCGATAGGGCGCTTCATAGCTTTGGCCCCCGCAGGCCAGTCTCGCTATGCTTTAACACTTCATTCCAATCCGCTAATTCTTCAAATAATGCGTTCGACCTTTCTCTGTCGAAGTGCACCATTTATCTCACGCTAATTCGCTTTGCGAATGCTCCGATGGGGCGGCGCTAGCGCCGGCGAGCCCAAAGCTCGCTGTCCTGAAAGATGAATACTAAATATGCCTAACGTCTTCTCTTTATTCCTGCCACCGTACTCGTTCGCTCACTTCTTTCCTCACGCTAACGTCACACAGATTAAATTAAACCTTCGCAATTATTCTTATTGCTGACTTGTTTTTCTTTCCTCATGGCGTAACTTAAACATGTGATTCATGGGACAAGAAAAATGATGCAGCAGCAAGGAAATTTACAAGGAAATTCTACAGATATTCCTTTGCACGATAATAATGGGCAAATCTCAACCGTTTGGCTTCACAAGCTATTAGAGGCACTATTTCATAAAGATGTTGAAGAAACCAGAAGCCTCATGGCTAATGTTCATGCAGCGGACGTTGGTGATGTCCTTGAAGCTTTAAACGCTGATGATAGGTTTGCGCTTGTTTCTTTGCTTGGGGATAGTTTTGATTATTCTGCTTTAGCAGAAGTTGATGAGGCAGTTCGCACCCAACTCATTGATCTAATTCCCAATGCTGACATCGCACGTGGTGTTGCTGATATTGATAGTGATGATGCGGTTTATATTTTAGAAGATATTGATGAGCCTGAGCGTGAAGATATTTTGGCGAAAGTTCCAGCGCTTGAACGCATGTCGCTTAAACGCTCGCTTGATTTTCCAGAAGATAGTGCTGGGCGGCGTATGCAATCTGAGTTTATTGCCATTGCTCCTTTTTGGAATGTTGGCAAAACTATCGATCAAATGCGAGTTGATAAAGATTTGCCTGAGGAATTTTATCAAATTTATGTTGTAGATCCAACATATAATCTTATGGGCATTGTGCCGCTTGATAGACTGCTTCGAGCTAAAAGAGATGTTAAAATTGAAGATTTAATGAATGATGATATTACCACCATTCCTGCAATTATGGATCAAGAAGAGGCGGCATATATTTTTGATCATTATGATTTAGTTGAAGTTGGTATTGTTGATGAGAATAATCGCCTTGTTGGTGTTTTAACCATTGATGATATTGTTGACGTTATCCAAGAAGAGGCCGATGAAGATTTTCGTGCGTTGGCTGGTGTTGGGCACGAAACAATTTCGGATAGTGTTTTTTCTGCCATTAAAAGCCGTATCACGTGGCTTTTAGTTAATTTAGTAACGGCTATTTTAGCTTCTATGATAATTGCAATGTTTGATGCAACTATTCAGCAAATGGTAGCGTTAGCGGTGCTTATGCCCATCGTTGCTTCAATGGGAGGTAATGCTGGCACACAAACCATGACGGTTACTGTGCGTGCTATTTCTATGCGAGATTTAGATAGGTTTAATATGTATCGCCTGATAAATCGTGAGGCGTTGGTTGGTCTAATAAATGGAATGATATTTGCTATTATTATCGGAATTGTAACGGCATTTTGGTTTAGCAATATTGCGCTTGGCATTGTTATAGGCATTGCGATGGTTGTGAATATGGCGGCCGCTGGAGTTGCTGGCATATTAATTCCGCTGGGACTAAATAGGGCAGGGGCAGACCCCGCAGTTGCCTCTAGTGCATTTGTAACGACAGTTACCGATGTGGTTGGATTTTTTGCATTTCTAGGGCTGGCAGCAATTTGGTTCGGTCTATAGTAAAATACTTATTAAAATTGCTTGCAAGCCTGTTTACCTTTTGTTAAGAGGTTTATTCTGATCTGTGCGCAACTTTGGGGGCAAAGGTCAGTAGTTAGTATTTTTTAAGGAGCGCACATGAGAAGTCAATCAAAGACTTTATGTTGGCGAGCTGCGAGTTGGACTTTTATTGGTCTTTTATCGTTAGGTTTTGTCATTTCTGTTATTGTGAGTAGCTAACTCATTTTTTTAACAGTATAATTAAGGGGCGCTTTTGTAGCGCCTTTTTTTTTGGAGGAAAAATGGAATTATTAATAGCAAACAAAAATTATTCGTCTTGGTCTTTGCGTCCTTGGATATTGTTAAAACATTTTAACATTGATTTTTCTGAAACAATGCTTTTGCTTAATGGCGATGGCTGGAAAGAAAACTTAATCAAAAACACGCCCACTGGTTTTGTTCCAGTGCTAAATGTTGATGATATTCAAATTGCTGAAACTATCGCCATTATAGAGTATATAGCAGATAGGTTTCCTGATTTGCCAATTTGGCCTAAAGATATAAAGCAAAGGGCGCTTGCCCGTGCTGCTAGCGCTGAGATGCACGCTGGATTTATGAAAATTCGAAACGCAGCCCCAATGAATTTACGCCAAACATTTCCCAATAGGGTTGATATTGATGAGATTCAAAGCGATTTAGATAGAATTGAAAAGCTCTGGGGTGAGCTTCTTGAAAAATCAAGTGGCTCATTTTTATTTGGTGAGTTTTGTGCCGCTGATGCTATGTTTGCACCATTAGCCACAAGATTAAAAACCTATCATTTGCCAATGTCAAAAAACATTGCACAATATGTTGAAAATATTCATAATTTGTCCGCTTTTATTGAATGGAAAGAGGCAGCCCTAAAAGAAAAATGGATTGTAGAGGAGGATGAGATTGACTTCATGCAAGCAAAAAATGACAAATCTAATTAAATTATGCGTTGGCATAAAAAGCGTTAGCCACCTAAAAGAATTTCGTCAAACAAGGCGAGAAACGGGGCATGGGCGCAAAGATGGTTATGATGTCCATAGAACTCGTATGATGCCAAAAAGGCGAGATGAAATAATTGGCAAAGGCTCGATTTATTGGGTTATTGCAGGGAAAATACAATGTAGGCAGCTCATTGTGGATTTGGATAGGCAATATGATAATGAGGGCAAAAAATGCTGTGATATTGTCATGGATAATAAAATAATTACAACTATCCCAACGCTCAAGAGAGCCTTTCAGGGCTGGCGCTATTTTGAGCAATCATCAACTCCTTCAGATATCGATATGCAAAATGGCGAGGGTGATTTGGAGCTTGCCGCACAATTATCTCAATTAGGACTTATATAAGATTTTTTGATGATATTTTATTAATTAACCATTTATAAACCATGATAATTAAAGAGTGTTACTCAATATTTAATGAATGATTTTTGTTGAGGGGATAATAATGAACAATGCTAGCGCTCATGTAATAGTTCTAGGTAATGAGAAAGGTGGTTCAGGTAAATCAACTACTGCATTTCATTTAGCGATTTATTTGCTTTATCAGGGTTATAGGGTAGCAACGGTTGATGTTGATACTCGCCAACAAACGCTTTCTAAATTTGTTAATAACAGACTAAGTTGGGCGGAAAAAATGGGTCTTGATATACCTCATTCAGATCATCATCACCTATCAATTTCTCGTGGCGACTCTATAAGAGAAAATCAAAAGCAAGAATTTGAGGAATTTCGAAATGCTATTGTAAAAACTGAACAGGGTGCCGATTTTCTTATTATTGATACGCCAGGGTTTGATACTCATTTAACAAGATTATCTCATTCACTAGCGGATACGCTAATAACCCCACTAAATGATAGCTTAATAGATCTTGATGTTTTAGCAAAAATTGATGCTACAAATGGTGAGCCTATAGAATTAGGGCATTATACTAGGTTGGTGCAACGTGCACGGCGTGAGAGAATGGTTATTGATGGACGTAATATTGATTGGATATTGTTGCGTAATCGTCTTTCTATGCTTGCTTCAAGAAACTCAACTTTTATGCATAAGGGGTTAGAATTGACAGCGCTTAGGCTTGGCGCTCGAGTTGCAAAAGGAGTTGGTGAAAGAGTAATATTTAGATCACTTTTCCCTACTGGAATGACAGTGTTTGATCCAATAAACAAGGATTTTTTAGGAGCAGTTTCGTCAAAATCTCAAGCTAATATCCGCAATGAATATCAAAACCTAGTTGCAACACTTAACTTACCAAAAACTAATGAGTTAGAACCATTAGTTGGGTAGTTGCTCTTAAGGTTATTATAAAATAGCTCCGCTTGGGCTTATTATAAGAATAAACTTATAGCACGTTTATTATTTGGGTGAAAAACATCCAAATCAATATTAACACGGGCACAGCCTTTGCGTCTTGCACGTGCAGAACGCACCATAACAATATCTATAAGCTCTGAAACTTTACGCACAGTTCCACGAGGTTCAAGGCTTTCTCGCAATGATTTAATTGCGGCATGCCTTGTTTTCTTGTCCTCAGATGAGAGAGGCGACTTGCCTACAAAATTTGCCAGTTTAGTGAGTGGTGTTACGTTACTCATTGGGGTTACTCCTTACATTTACTCCAAATAATTTTATTTATTTAGCCGTTTAACCAAGCACTGCTAAACACGAAATTTCCTTTTGTTTTAATTTTTTACATGCGCTTTGAGCTTGTTCAATATTTGCAAACCCAACAAATCGGGCTCTATAATATGGCACGCCATTTTTTTGTAATTGTTCAATAGTTGGGCGAAGATTTTTAAGAGGTGAATAAGTTTTACTAGCATCAGCAATTAATAATTGTGCACTCTCTTCACTGTTTGAAGTACCAATTTGAACTTTCCAACCAATTATTTCTTTAGGCTTTTCTATTGGCTTGATAGCGTTTTTTGTTACCGAGCCACTAGTTAGTAAGTCTATAGTTTGAGTTCCAGAGCCAATTCCAACAGGGGGTAATATCATTGTGCCATTATTATCCTCAAGCGCAATTCTATCACTTATCCACTCACCGATAATATCAATGGGCTTATCCTGTGAAGAAGATGCTAATAAATTTGTGGCGGGGGTTGGATTAATAACTGCCAAATTCATAGGCCTGCTTGCGAGGTTTACTCTATCAGAACCCACGTTTGCTACAAGTAGATTTACTGGCCGAGTGGCAGGGATTGGGCTGGTAGTTAGCGTATTGTTTGCTGATGGCTGGTTGGCAATATTAATGGGTGCAGTTGAAGCTATTTGTAATGGTTGAGTGCTATCTGCTAGTCTTATAATGCGTGGCATTGGTGTTACTGGCCTTGCTGCAACTCGGGTAATTCCAGTAATGCGTGGCTTGGCTATTCTTGCTTGTGCAACATAGCTACCGCGTCGTGCTTTCTTCAAATATGAATTAACCAATGCCGCAACTTTAGCATTTCTTTGTGTGCCACTATCAAACCCAAAAGCCACAACTATAATATGGCGATTATCTTTTCTTGATGCGGTTAGAAGATTAAAACCTGAAGCACGAATATATCCAGTTTTAATGCCATCAATACCATTCTGCCCTAACAAGCGATTATTATTGCCATATCTTTTGCCTTTATATTTAAATAGTCTAGTTTGGAAATATTTATAATATTTTGGAAAATGTTGGTAGATTGCAATGCCCAAACGAGATTGATCTCTAACTGTTGTGATTTGCTTTGAATTGGGCAAGCCTGACGCATTGCGATAGGTGGTGCGCTTCATGCCAAGCGATCGTGCAACCTTTGTCATTCTTTGAGCAAATTTTGTCTCAGTTCCTGAAATATGCTCGGCTATCACACGAGCAACGTCATTTGCTGACTTAGTGACTAATGCTTTGATTGCATTTTCAACGCTAATTGTTGAACCAGCACGTAAGCCCAATTTTGATGGAACGGCGTTTGACGCAAATTTTGAAACTCGCATTCTTGTTGATAATTTCAATCGGCCTGCATCAAGCTCTTGAAATAAAACATATAATGTCATCACTTTAGTGACTGATGCTGGATAACGCTGTGCATCTGCCGCTCTTGAATAAAGGGTCTTACCAGATTTTGCATCAACAACAATCCCTGCATAGGCACGTTTCACTGCTGCTTGTGTTGGAGCAGAGAGGATTGTAAAAATAAATAATGAAGCTAATAAAATGCAAAAATAGCGTGCACAAAAGGACGCAATGCTATGTCTTTTGGATGAAAACACCAAATACTCCAACTCTATACTATCAGGCAAAACGCAGCCTGTACTCAAAATTAAGGTGTAAAAACTCAATAAAACTAATGGTTTTTACAAAACTACCTTAATATAATTACTCAATGAGCTAATCTAACCTGCACTGGGTTACAAATGTGTAAAGTTATATAAAATTTTATAGGTTTTTTTAATTATATTTCGCATCGAATAATTATAATCATTAGTTGTACTTAACATTGCCATCTTATTGGCTTATTTTCGCCAAGTTAGTAATTAAATTATCAAAGAAGTAAAAGTTGGAATATTGAATGCTAGAAAATAACATAACAGCAAATGCAAATAGCAATGATGATTTCTCTGATCAAAATGGTTTTTCTACTGATTTAGATGTTAAAACAAAGCAAAAGAGCAAACGTCCTGCACTATATAGAGTAATATTACTTAATGATGATTATACTCCAATGGAATTTGTGGTATATATTTTACAAGAGCTATTTCACAAGTCAGAAGAGGAAGCTATGATAATTATGCTCACAGTTCATAATCAAGGGGCAGGGGAATGTGGTATTTTCCCTCATGAAATAGCTGAGGCAAAAGTGACACAAGTTATAGCTAAAGCACAAAAAGACCAGCACCCACTTAAATGTTTTATGGAAAAACAATGATTAGGATAAATTATGCCTTCATTTTCTAGCGGATTAGAAAAATCACTGCATCTTGCAATGAAAATTGCACGTGAAAATTCACAAGAACTAGCTACAATCGAGCATTTATTACTAGCTTTATTAAACGATAAAGATTGCGTAGATGCACTTATGGCTTGCGATGTTGATTTAGATTTACTCGCTCTTGAATTGCATGATTTCATTCAAGATGAATTAGAGAGCATTAGGATATCTAATGCTCAAGACGCACGCCCAACGGAGGCTTTTCAAAGAGTTATTCAAAGAGCAGTTATTCATGTGCAATCTTCAGGACGTGGTGAAGTTACAGGTGCAAATGTATTAGTTGCAATATTTCACGAACGGGAAAGTCATGCGGCTTATTTTTTAGAACAACAAGATATTACTCGCCTTGATATCGTAAATTTCATCTCGCATGGCATCACAAAATCAGGTGCAAGTTTCACGCAAGATGCTGATAAACTAGATGAAATGGAAGGTGAGTTAAAAGGTTCTAAAAAAGAAAATAAATCTGCACTTAAAAACTATTGCGTTAATTTGAATGAAAAGGCAAAACAGGGGAAAATTGATCCGATAATTGGTCGAGATAAAGAGCTAAGTCGTGCAATTCAGGTACTTTGCCGCAGATCTAAGAATAATCCAATTTTAGTTGGTGATGCAGGAGTTGGCAAAACTGCCATTGCGGAAGGATTAGCCAGAAAAATTATTCATAATGATGTGCCAGAAGTGCTAAATGATGCAACAATTTTTGCCCTTGATATAGGATCATTATTGGCTGGAACTCGTTATCGGGGTGATTTTGAAGAGCGCTTAAAGGCCGTAATGAAAGAAATTGAAACTCATCATAATGCCATATTATTCATTGATGAAATTCATACTCTAATTGGTGCGGGCGCTACTTCTGGTGGGGCGCTTGATGCGTCAAACCTATTAAAGCCTGCTCTAGCTTCTGGAGAGCTAAGATGTATTGGCTCAACAACTTACAAGGAGTTTCGACAGTTCTTTGAGAAGGATAGGGCGCTTGTTCGTCGTTTTCAAAAAATCGATATTGTTGAACCCTCAATTCAAGATTCAATCAAAATATTACAAGGATTAAAACCCTATTTTGAAGATTTTCATAATATTAAATATTCAAATGATGCAATTAAGGCTTCTGTAGAATTATCTGCTCGCTATATTAATGACAGGAAATTGCCTGATAAGGCTATTGATGTTATTGATGAATCTGGTGCATCGCAAATGTTATTTGAAAAAAATAAGCGAAAAAAGCTCATAGATGTTGCGCAAATTGAGGCAACTATTGCAACAATGGCACGTATTCCTGCACGTTCAATTTCAAAGTCAGATGCTGAGCTTCTTTCTTCTCTAACTGATGAATTAAAGCGCACTATTTTTGGGCAAGATAAAGCAATAGATGAGCTTAGTTCGGCAATAAAATTAGCAAGAGCTGGGCTTCGTGAGCCTGAAAAGCCCATTGGATCATATTTGTTCACTGGCCCAACAGGAGTTGGCAAAACAGAAGTTTCAAAACAATTAGCGCAAAGTCTGGGGGTCGAACTTTTACGTTTTGATATGTCTGAATATATGGAAGCTCATACTGTTTCACGCCTAATTGGTGCGCCTCCCGGTTATGTTGGTTTTGATCAGGGGGGATTGCTTACAGATGGCGTAGATCAAAATCCGCATTGTGTTATATTGCTTGATGAGATTGAAAAAGCCCACCCTGATTTGTTTAATATATTGTTGCAAGTAATGGATAATGGCAAGCTTACAGATCATAATGGCAAGTCTGTAAATTTTAGAAATACTATTTTAATAATGACATCAAATGTAGGCTCGATGGAGTTGCATAAAAAGCCCATAGGATTTGCTAAAACCCGTCAAGCTGGCGATTTTGAAGAAGCAATCAACCGTGTGTTTTCACCCGAATTTCGCAATAGGCTCGACGCAGTTATTTCTTTTAGCTCGCTTGATGATAAGATCGTACAAAACATTGTTGAAAAATTTATTTTGCAATTAGAAAGCCAATTAGCCGAAAAGAATATAACTATTAAACTAACTAAAGAAGCTGCGACTTGGCTTGCTAAAAAAGGCTATGATGAAACTATGGGCGCAAGGCCTTTGGGGCGGGTTATTCAGGAATATGTGAAAAAACCGCTGGCAGATGAAATTTTGTTTGGGCAATTAAAAAATGGTGGGGCGGTGACGATTGCACTTATTGGCAATGGGAAAAATGCAAGTCTTGAAATTGTGGCAGTGCCGCCAGCAAAAGCCAGACCAAAAAGAAAAACAACAAATAAAAACATTAGCGCAAGTAGAGTTCCATCTTCAAATGCTTCAAAAATAAAAGCAAAAGCAACTAAAAAGAAACCTACAATAAAGAGAAAATCTAAGGCAAAACAAAAAAGCTAGGAATATTATAATTCATTAGCTATTGCTCTTGCTTGTTTTGCAAGCATTTCGCTATCTGCCATTTTATCACTATGTCGCAAAAGCTTTTTGCCCTCATAGGCTGGAATAATATGAAAATGCAGATGAAAAACGCTTTGTCCTGCTGGCGCTTCATTAAATTGTTGCAAAATAATTCCATCGGCATTCATGGCTTTTTTTGTTGCATTTGCAATTTTTTGCACAAGCGGCAGAACCTTTTGTAATGTAACAACATCAGCGTCTAATAGGTTACGAGATGGGCTTTTGGGAAGCACAAGACAATGCCCATCAGACATTGGCATAACATCCATCATCACCAAAATATCGTCATCTTCATATATCGTAAAATTAGGAATTTCATTGCGCAATATTTTAGCAAAAATATTATCATCTTCATAGGTTGGCATGTTTTCAATCCCTTATTTTATTTTGGAATAAAATTTTCAAAAGCTATCTGATCGCAATATTTTAACGCTTCATCAGCTTGCTCTTGTGATTTTATTGTCCATGCAGCGGTAGGAAGTCCTAGCTTTTTGAATATTCTGTAAGAAAGAAGGTCAAATGCTTTATGATTTACATCTACAAAATCAAATTTAGTAAATGGATAATGCAACATATGTCGTAAGATAAAACGTTTTAGGGGGGGCAGGTGTTTCTTAGCAACCTCTGAGGTAAAGTGATCAAGCACTATTCCTGTAGCCCCATTAAACCCATATTTTTTAACGAATATTAATAATTCTGGCGCAAAAGAAATAAAGGCTATTGAGCCTGAATAAGTTTTAAGCGCTTGAACCGCTGATTTTGCTAACAACTCGTTCTCATGTTTATTTTTTTGTGGTTTTAGCTCTATTGCTAGCGGTACTCGTCCATCGACTTGCCTCAGCATTTGAGCAAAACTTTGAATCCTATCATTTGTTGAACTATTAGCTAGCGCAATTTTTTCTATTTCTCGTGCATCAAGATCACGGATTTTACCAGTTTGCTCTGTAACTCTATCCAAAGTTTCATCATGGAAAACCATTGGCACATTGTCTTTGCTAAGTTGCAAATCGCACTCAATCGCATAATTATTTTGAATAGCTAAATCAAAAGCACTAGAGCTATTTTCAATAACGCCATTATTAATATTGTGCAAACCCCGATGAGCGATTGGTCTTGCAAGAGTTTTCATTATTTCTTTACGCATATACAACTTATTATTTGGCACGCCTAAACCTCTATTATTGCTTCAATTTCAACCGCTGCGCCAAGCGGTAAAGCGACAACGCCAAATGCTGCTCTAGCGTGTTTTCCGCTTTCTCCGAGCACTGTAGCTAAAAGATCAGAAGCGCCATTTGCGACTAAGTGATGATCTTGAAATAGAGGGGTAGAGCAAACTAAAACAGTGATTTTCACTATTTTCTTTATGTCGTCGAGTTCAACATTAGCTGAAAAGGCAATTTGAGATAGGATAGATAGAGCGCAATGGCGAGCAGCAACTTGCCCTTGCTCAATATTCATATCTTTGCCCAAAACCCCGCCAATAATTCCTTTTTCATTTGCTGATAATTGCCCCGAGACAAATATTAGGTTTGCAGATTTTGCTATTGGCAGATAGCTAGCCGCAGGAGCGCTAGGTTTTGCTAATTCATAGCCAAGCATCATAAGCCTGTCTTTTGCGCTCTGTCTTTTTTGGCTCATTTTTCTCGCTCCTTATCTCGTTCACTAACCCTATCTGATTTATTATCATGATGATAGAGCCTACCTAAAACAACAGCCTGTTTTCCAAATTTATCTCGCAAATTGTCCACAGCTCGCTCAGCAGCTACTTTTCTAGCAATTTTTGGGTCTATAAGATCAACAGGATCAATGCCCATTCCTTTTTGCAAGCCAGAAATAGCGATGCCAATAAGTCTGAAATTAGTCCCATCTATTTCTTTTGCTAATATGTTTTGCGCAATCTCAAAAATAATATGCGCTAGTTGGGTGGGTAATATTATTTGTTTTGATCGTGTTCGGGATTCAAAATTAGAACTCTTTAATTTAAGCGTAATAGTGTCACCAGTTAGGTTTTTCTGTTTTAAGGAAAATGAGACATTCTCGCAAAGTTCAAACAATTTGGTTGATAATATCTCAAAATCAGCAATGTCCTTAGGAAAAGTCCTCTCAGAGCCTACTGATTTCCTTTTCCGAGTAATCTCTACCTTTCTGTCATCTATCCCATGAGATAGCTTGCTTAAACTAGCTCCCATATCACCATAGCGTAAAATTAGATTATTGCTTGGGTGTTTTTGTAAATCCCCAATAGTTTGAAAGCCATCTTTTTTGAGCTTTTGCGCAAAGACTTTGCCAACTCCAAAAATCTTGCTAATTGCCAGCGGTTCTAAAAAACTCAAAACTTCTTCTTTGCCAATGATACTAAACCCACGAGGCTTGTTAATATCAGAGGCCATTTTGGCTAAAAATTTATTATAACTTAGACCAATGGAAACGCTAATTCCGACTTGTTTTTCAATTTTTATGGCGATTTTTGCTAAAACTTCAGCGGCACAAGCTTTGTGCAATGATTTTGTACCGCTTAAATCTAAAAATGCTTCATCAACTGAAACAGGCTCAACCAACGGTGTTAATTCTTGCATGAGCGCCATTATCTGTTTGCTCGCTGCAACATATTTTTCCATGTTAGGCCTAATAAAAACGGCATCTGGGCATAGTTTTTTAGCCCTTAAAGCAGGCATAGCTGAATGAATTCCGCTTTGTCGGGCAATATAGCAGCAAGTTGCAACAACTGAGCGCACTCCGCCACCAATTATTACAGGCCTGCCAGCTAAATCAGGATTGTCACGTTTTTCTATTGCTGCAAAAAATGCATCACAATCTATATGCGCTATTGTTAACCTGTCCAATTCGGCGTGAGCAATAATGCGTGGCGAGCCGCAATGGTTACAGCGAGATGGATCCTTGAAACCATTGCTTGGATATTTATATAATTTTGTACAATCTTGACATAAATATTGCATTGCTAGAACCAAATTATAGTTTTTAAGAATTTTGAGAAACCTGCCAAACTTTCATAAAATATTTTGCATCAAAATCAGACATTGCGCACATCGCTAATAGTGCCTGCTCATTACTAGCAAAATAATCCATCAAACCTGCATTTAACTCTGTTTTGCCAATGCTATTTCTTAGAGTTTGAGAATCATATCCAGCATGTTGCATGAAATTATTTAACTCCTGTGGGTCTGAAGTTAGGTAATTAAAACATGCCTGAGAAATATTTTCAATTTTAATCAAATTGTTCATAATAAATTCCGCTAAACACCCATTGTTAAAGTTTGAACTTTCGTAACGCTTTCATGATAATCAATTTCTATATTATGCGAGTTGAGTTGATTCTAATTTATAATTTAAGGCAAAGCATATGGCAAAGACTATAATGATCGTAGAGGATAATGAGTTAAATATGAAACTATTTAACGATCTAATCGAATCTAAGGGTTATAAAACTATCCAAACTCGTAATGGTATGGATGCACTTGATTTGGCAAAAAACCACCTGCCAGACCTTATTTTGATTGATATCCAGCTTCCAGAAGTTTCTGGGCTAGTGGTTTCGCAATGGCTTAAAGAGAATGATGATACGGCAAATATTCCAGTTATAGCGGTTACAGCCTTTGCTATGAAAGGCGATGAAGAGCGGATATTAAAGAGCGGTTGTGATGGTTATATTGCAAAACCCATCTCTGTTCCTCACTTTTTAGAAACTATTGAGAAATATATTGGCCCTGCAAATTAATTGTTGCAGGCCTATGATATAATAAGGAACTTATATGACTGCTCGAGTATTAATAGTTGACGATATCCCTGTAAATTTAAAGCTATTAGAAGCCCATTTGACAGCTGAATATTTTGTGGTTCTCAAGGCAAACTCTGGCGCTGAGGCGCTAAAAATCTGCGCTAACGAAGAAATTGATATTATTCTACTTGATGTGATGATGCCTGAAATGGACGGTTTTGAGGTTTGTCGCCGCCTAAAATCCGATACTCATACCCATCATATACCCGTAGTTATGGTAACAGCACTTGATCAACCTTCAGATAGAATTGAGGGCTTAAATGCAGGGGCAGATGATTTTTTAACTAAGCCGTTTGATGTTGTGCAACTTATGGCGAGGGTAAAGAGTTTAGTTCGCCTAAAATCACTTACTGATGAATTGCGTGCTAGAGCAGTAACTAAGCAGCAAATGGATGTAGAAGATACTGATAGAGTTATGGAAACTATCAAAATTGATAATTCTAGAGTGCTAATTATTGATAATGACATGCGTCGTGCTCAAAGGCTAAAAGAGCCGCTTGAAACTATTCATCGGGTGGATATATTGACCAATCCCTCTGATGTTATTATTCAAATGGCTGAGCAAGAATATGAGTTAGTAATAATATCTATGGCTTTACCTGAGCATGACCCGCTTCGTATTTGCTCGCAATTAAGAACTTTAGAGCAAGGGCGAAATGTACCAATAGTTTTGGTTGCAGACGAAACTGATCGCCCAAAAATTATTCGTGGTCTAGAGCTTGGGGTGAATGATTTTATCATGCGCCCTGTTGAGGTGAACGAGTTTATTGCTAGAGTTCGTACCCAAGTTCGTCGTTTTAGATATGCAAAAGAATTACGTCAAACCGTTTCAAATACTATGCAATTAGCAATTATTGATGAATTAACAAAGCTATATAACAGAAGATATTTTGATAGGCATCTTGAAATTATGCTTAAAAAAGCACAAGAGCAGGGGCGCAGTATGGCTGTCATGATGCTTGATATTGATCATTTTAAGCAAGTAAATGATAATCACGGGCATGAGGCTGGTGATAATATACTCAAGGAATTTGCGCACCGTATTCAAAGAAATATTCGTGGTGCTGATTTACCTTGTCGCTATGGTGGTGAGGAATTTGTAGTTCTGATGCCTGATATTGACTTAGAGCGGGCGCAATTAGTTGGCGAGCGGGTTAGATCTGCTGTCGAAAACAGCTCCTTTAATGCTGGTAGTGGTCGCAAAATTTCAATCACCGTGAGCGCAGGAATAGCGCTAAATTCAGGTAATATAGATAGTCCGCAATCACTATTAAAAAGAGCAGATATAGCGCTTTATAAAGCTAAGAATGATGGTAGAAACCGTGTTGTATTTAATGCGGCCTAAGATTTTATTGTTCAATCTCTTAATATTTACAGTTAAGCATTAAGCTTAACGATTAAAGATAAATCTCTTAATATTGGCATGTAAGTAAAAGCTTCTTGCTTTTTTTAAGGAAAAACGGTTTTTCTTTCTTAAGGTCTATTAATTTTAATTATTGATAGCCTTCCTCTACATTTATCAGGTCCGCCGCAACTCCTGATTTGTAGGGTGGCTGGTTCGAGTTTGCGCATTGTGGCCTCTTCTACATGCCGTTTTCGAGCCAGCCTTTTATTAATATCCTCAAAACAAAAATCCCACTCTAATAGTAGAGCAGGATATTTAAAAACTTTAAGGTTAGCCTTTAAAGATTATTTGATTTTAGCTTCTTTGAAATCAACATGCTTACGAATGACTGGGTCATATTTTTTCTTGACCATTTTTTCGGTCATTGTGCGTGCGTTTTTCTTTGTTACATAATAAAAACCAGTATCAGCAGTTGAAACTAGTTTAATTTTTACACTATTTGACTTAGCCATTATATTTCCTAAAAATATAGTACCTCGTAAGGCACATTATTGAGTTGTGCGCAAATTAGTCATTTGATTGAAAAAGTCAAGCGCCATATTATCGCTTTCGTCGAACTTTGCCCTTTTGCCTATTACGAGCTTTATATCGCCCTCTTTCTCTATTGCCCAAAGGCTCAACCATTTCACCTTTTGATAGTAGCTCAAAGCGCATATTGCCCTCTAATGGCGCAACTTCAACCAGCTTAACGCTAACATCATCGCCCAAGCGAAAACGCTCGCCTGTGCGCTCGCCAATCATCGCTTGCTGCTCCTCAATATAGCGATAATAATCTTTGCCAATAGTTGCCGCTGGAATAAATCCATCAGCACCAGTTTCATTTAATCTTACAAAAAGCCCAGATTTTGTGACACCAGAAATGCGCCCCGCAAAAGTAGCACCCATTTTTGATGCCATGAAATATGCAACTAAACGATCATTAGTTTCTCGCTCGGCTGACATAGAGCGGCGCTCGGTGAACGAGAGGTGCGTACCCGTTTGCGCCATTCTACTCATATCTTGCTCATCTAAACCATCATTGCCAAGTTTTAGAGCACTAATGAGCGCACGATGAATGATTAAATCTGAATAACGCCTTATGGGTGAAGTGAAATGCGCATATCTTTCAAGATTAAGCCCAAAATGCCCAAGATTAATCGGAGAATATTCCGCTTGAGATTGCGAGCGCAAAATCATCTCGTTCACTTGTTCTTTATTTTGAGTATCTTTAGCTTTTTTAAGCGTCTGGTTGAAATGCTCTGTGCGCACCACATCTGATTTAATAAATGACATTTTTAGTGAGCTTAAAAATTCTCTTAAAGCAATAAGTTTTTCGCTTCCCGGTTGATCATGCACACGATAGAGCAGGGCGCTATTATTTTGCTCAAGCGTTTGTGCCGCACAAACATTTGCCATTATCATCATTTCTTCGATTAGGCGGTGTGCTTCTAGACGTGGCGGGATGGTTATCCTTTTAACCATGCCGTCCTTATCAAGCTCAATTTTACGTTCAGGTAAATCAAGTTCAAGCGGCTTGCGTCTATCTCGACCCTTTGCCATTATTTTATAAGCTGCCCAAAGCGGTTTTAGAATATCATCAAGCAAAGGTTTTGTAATATTGTCTGGCTTGCCATCTATTGCCGCTTGCGCTTGTTGATAAGAGAGCTTGGCGTGCGAGCGCATGAGAATGCGATGGAACGAATGGGCGATTTTTTTGCCAGCATTATCAAAGATCATCTCAAGCGCCATTGCTGGCCTGTCCTCGCTCTCAATTAATGAGCAAAGATTGTTCGATATGTTTTCTGGCAACATGGGAACAACCATATCAGGAAAATAAGTCGAATTGCCTCTTAAATAGGCCTCTTTATCTATGATTGAGCCTGATTTTACATAAGTTGCCACATCTGCAATAGCGATAAGAACCTTATATCCACCAATGTTATTTTTATTGTTATCGGGCGTAGCATAAACTGCGTCATCATGGTCTTTGGCACTAGCTGGATCAATCGTTATGAAGGGGATATCTCGCCAATCTTCTCGTCCCTTCTTGCTAGCAGGTTTTAGCTGTTGAGCAGCTTTTAGCACTTCCTCGGGAAAGATATGCGGGATTTCAAGATTATGAATAGCAATCATAGAAACCGCACCCTCCGATTGCGGATTGCCGATTACTTTAGTAATTTTAGCGCTAGGAATCATTAGGCGACCAACGGGTTTCACCTCAACTTCAACCAAATCGCCGCTCTGTGCATCTAATAACCCATCTTTAGAAATGCGCATTTCTCTTTGCTTGCGAGTAATGGGAATAAGCCTTGCGCCCTCATTATCAAGCCGCACAATACCAATTTGGTTGAGGCGTTGTTTATCTAATATTTTTATGGTTTTAGCTTTATAATCCCCATCATTACTTGAAGAGATTATACGAGCCAATATCCTATCACCAGCCGCAGGGGCAATTTTTGAGCGAGGGGAACTTTCTACCAAAATGTTTGGTTTTTTGCTCAAAGCCTCATTCCATTTTACTGGATAAGCAATAAGATGTTCGGGATCAGCATCGTGAGGGATTTCAAGCACGCTTACGCTTGGTAAATGATTGCCTTGTTTAATAGGATTAACGCCACTCTTAGCCATCAATCCTTCTTGCTTCATCTCACGCAGTAATTGCTTAAAGGGAGTGCGCATTGCACCTTTTATATTAAAGGCTTTGGCAAGATCTCGCCGTCCTTTAATAGTGTCATCATTTTCTAGCGCTGCAATTATTTGCTGTTTAGTTGGTAGTGTGATTTTTGGTTTTTGTGCCATTATTTAGTTTTTGCAGCTTTCTTTTTTACAGGAGTTTTTTTCTTTACTGCTGTTTTCTTTTTGACTGGCGCTTTCTTTTTAGCAGGGCTTTTGCGTTTTTTAGGTTTTTGCTTGGCTTTGGCTGCAATAAGTTCGAGCGCTTGCTCTAAGCTAACCTCTTCTGGCTTACTATCTTTTGGCAATGTAGCGTTGATTTTGCCATGATTAACATAAGGGCCATAACGCCCATCTTTAACTGTTATTTTGCCGCCATCAGGATGATCACCAAGTTCTTTAATTGTGCTTGGCCCACGTCTGCCACCGTTTGCAGCTTTTTCAGCCAACAGATCAACCGCACGGTTAATACCAACGCTAAATAATTCTTCAACATCGCTAATATTTGCGTACATGCCATTGTGATTAATGAAGGGGCCATATCGGCCAAGCCCTGCAATAATCATTTTTTTGTCTTCTGGATGTTCACCAATATCACGTGGCAAAGACAATAGTTTTAGTGCTTTTTCTAAATCCACATCTGCTGGATTCCAACCTTTAGGGATTGAGGTGCGTTTGGCTTCTTTGCCATCACCTCGTTGCACATAAGGGCCGAAACGACCTGATTTCTTATAGACCATTTCGTCCGTTTCAGGGCATGTGCCTAATTCGTCATTACCATCATCACCATTTGCTTTTGCGCCAGTGCTGCTTTCAGATAATTGTGCCGTATGTTTACATTCAGGATAATCTGAACAACCAATAAATGCACCATAGCGCCCAACTTTAAGCGATAATTGCCCTTTTTTACAGGTTGGACACGAGCGAGGGTCTGAGCCATCTTCACGCTCTGGGAAAATGTGCGAGCCAAGCATTTCGTTAAGTGTGTCAAGCACTTGCGTAATGCGTAATTCTTTGATTTCTTCGGTATGCGCTGAAAAATCTTTCCAAAAATTTTGTAAAACTGACTTATATTCAACATCGCCACTTGCCACATCATCAAGTTGTTTTTCTAAATCTGCGGTGAAATCAAATTCAACATATTTGGTGAAGAAACTTTCAAGAAATGCCGTAACTAAGCGTCCTCTATCTTCAGGAATAAGCGCTCTTTTTTCAAGGCGCACATAATCTCTATTTTGCAAAACAGAAATGGTTGAAGCATAAGTTGAGGGGCGGCCAATGCCCAATTCTTCCATTTTTTTAATTAGGCTAGCCTCAGTATAGCGGGCAGGGGGCTTGGTGAAATGTTGCTCAATATCGCACTTTTTTAAGTCAGGCTCATCGCCCTCATTAAGTGGCGGCAATTCACGCTCTTCTTGCTTGTCGGTTTTTTTATCACTGGCACTTTGAACGCCCATAAGAGCTAAAAATCCGGGAAAAGTAACGACCGATCCAACACTACGTAAAATTATTTCTTTATCGCTTGATAGCACTTTAATATCAGCGGTGGTGCGAGCAATTTCAGCAGATTTCATTTGGCTAGCCATTGTTCTTTGCCAAATAAGCTTATATAATTTTAGCTGATCAGCCTCAAGATTATTTAATTGATCGGGATTGCGAAATAAATCGGTTGGGCGAATGGCTTCGTGTGCCTCTTGCGCATTTTTTGCCTTGCTTTGAAACATTCTAGGCTTTTCTGGCAAATAATCATTACCAAAATTTTTGGCAATAGAATCACGAGTTTGCGCAATGCCCTCGGGTGCAATAGTTATTGCATCGGTACGCATATAAGTGATTAGACCAATAGTTTCACCGCCAATATTTATACCCTCATAAAGCCTTTGCGCAATTTGCATGGTACGTGATGGTGAAAAGCCAAGACGGCTTGAAGCATCTTGTTGCAAAGATGAAGTGGTAAAGGGAGCATAGGGATTGCGCTTAGTTGGCTTTTTTTCAACTTTAACAATCGAGAATTTTGCGCCATCAATCGCTGATTTTAATTCATTTGCTTGTTCACCATTTTTCACGCCATGTTTATCAATTTTCTCGCCATCAACAATATATAGACGAGCATCAAAATCCTTACCTTTTTCATTAAGAATAGTATCAACATTCCAATATTCAACTGGTTTAAACTTTTCAATTTCAAATTCTTTATCGCACACGAGGCGTAAAGACACCGATTGCACACGGCCAGCCGAGCGAGAACCGGGTAATTTTCGCCATAGAATAGGCGAGAGCGTAAAACCAACCAAATAATCAAGCGCACGACGAGCCAGATAGGCATCAACTAATTTAATATCTAAATCACGAGGGTTTTGCATTGCTTCAAGAATTGATTTTTTGGTAATTGAGTTAAAAACTACACGTGAGACTTTTTTATCTTTTAGTGCTTTCTTTTTATTTAGAACATCAAGCACATGCCAAGAAATAGCTTCCCCTTCACGATCAGGATCAGTTGCTAATATTAGTTCATCAGAATTTTTTAGTATTTTTGTTATTTCAGTGATTCGCTTTTTAGCGGCGCTATCCATTTCCCAAATCATAGCAAAATCTTCGTCAGGCAACACCGATCCATCTTTTGAGGGTAAGTCCCGAATATGCCCAAAACTGGCAATTACCTCATAGTCTTTGCCCAAATACTTATTAATTGTTTTAGCTTTTGCTGGACTTTCAACGATAACTAATTTCATTTTTACCTAATACTCCAAAACCGCTCACTTGATTGTAAGTCAATTATATTTGGCGTGCAAAATGCTCATAAGCATAGGCCATGTCAATCAAGAAACACCAAAACTTTATTTTAATGAAACTAATTGCCCACTCGCCCATTCAATACGCCCTGCAATATCTAATTCTAGTAAAATTGTTTGCACAATATTTGTCGGTAATTTTGATTGCACAATTAATTCATCAACCCCAATAGGTGTTATGCTAAGCGCTGTAATAATACGGCCTCTATCGCTTTCATCTGGCTCATCAATTATTGCAGCCTCATCAAAATTATCAAAAAGCTCTTGCTCTTCAAATAGATTTTGTTGTGGTGGTGTTGCAATCTCTAATTGCTCAATTACATCTTTGCTTGATGAAATAAGAGTTGCCCCTTGTGAAATGAGATGGTTTGCGCCAGCTGATCGTGGATCAAGCGGAGATCCGGGAACTGCAAAAACCTCTCTATTTTGCTCAAGAGCAAAGCGAGCGGTAATTAGCGAGCCAGAGCGTTTTGCTGCTTCAATTACTATTACACCAAGCGATAGACCAGAAACTATCCTATTACGACGAGGAAAATCTTTGGCACGAGGTTCGTAATTAATTGGCATTTCAGAAATTAATGCACCGCCATTTTCAACTATATCATGCGCTAGTGAGATATTTTCACTAGGATAAATATTATTAAGGCCACCAGCAAGCACGGCAATCGTGCCATTTTTAATACTAGCAATGTGGGCAGCTTTATCAATGCCACGTGCTAGGCCTGATATAATGGTAAAGCCAGCTTCGCTAAGTTCTCCTGCTAATAATGAGGTCATTCTAATGCCAGCAGCTGATGCATTACGTGCGCCAACTATTGCTACCGATTTTTCAAAATCTATATTCTCACCGCCAATCATAGTGAAAATTGGCGGAGAGGAAGCGATATGTTTTAATGCTTCAGGATATTCTTCATCAAATGCCGTGACAATTCGTGCGCCAATTTTTTCAATAGCAGATATTTCATCTTCAATTTCGTCTATTGTTGGCGCTTTAAGAGGTTTTGCTCGTCCGCCATGTTGCGATAAATGCGGCAAAGCATTAAGCGCATGACCTGCTGAGCCAAAACGATTTATTAATTTACGAAATGTTGCAGGACCTACATTTTCGGTACGAATAAGACGAAGCCAATCAGTTTTTTGTTGTTGGCTACTCTCATTAGACATTATTTTTCGCCAATTTTAGGTTCGCTACCATCCATTAAGCGCTTGATATTTGCCCAATGCTTATGAAATATTAGGGCTGAAATAAATAAAGCCAACAGGATAAGAGGGATATCACCAAATATAAAAATAAAGAATGGAGTAGCAGCTGCCATAGATAGGGCGGCAAGTGAAGAAATACGCAAAGCGTAGGCAAAAAACAGCCAAGTCAAAATCATCATAGCGCCTGTCATAGGATTAAGTGCTAACATAATGCCAATATAGACCGCAACGCCTTTGCCACCCTTAAACTTAAGCCAAACCGGGAAAATATGCCCAAGAAATGCACCAGCACCTGCAAATATCAGCGCTAACGGGACTTCTTTTAGGAAATAACCAACAATAAAAATCGCTAATGCGCCTTTGCTCATATCTGCAAGCAATGTAGCGGCGGCTAGCCACTTATTGCCAGTGCGTAAAACATTAGTAGCACCAATATTGCCAGAACCAATCTCACGAATATCGCCATGTCCTGCAAGGCGAGTGAAAAGCAAGCCAAAAGGGATTGAGCCAAGCGCATAACCAAAAATTAGGGCGGCTAGATAATTAACAAACATAATTCTAACTTTCTCCTAGTGTGAATATCTCTTTGCCTTTGACAAAGGTCTTTACCACCTTACCAGTCATTTTCGCTCTTTCAAACACTGAATTGTGTGAGCGGGAAATTATTTCTTGTTCTTTGACGACAAAAGGATAATTAAGATCGATTAAAATCATATCAGCTTTTGCACCAATTTTTAAGCAACCAGATTTAAGTTTTAGCAATTTAGCAGGGTTAATCGTCATGGCTCTTAATATGGTCATCAGATCAACTTGCTCTGAATGATAAAGCCTAAGAGCGGCAGATAATAGGGTTTCAAGCCCAATAGCGCCATTGGCAGCTTCAGCAAAAGGTCTTCTTTTGCCCTCAACATCTTGTGGGTCGTGATCTGAATGAATAATATCAATCGCACCAGAATTTAAGCCTGCAATAAGCGCCTGCCTATCGTCTTCTGATCGTAATGGTGGAGAGAGCTTAAAAAATGTTCTATATGAGCCAACGTCATTTTCGTTTAGTGAAAGATTATTGATTGAAACCCCGCACGAAATATTTTTGTTAGTTTTTTTGTGACGCTCAATGATTTTTACAGAATTAGCACAAGATATTTGCGCCCCATGATAGCGAACTTTGGTCAAAGCGGCTAATTGCAAATCTCTTTCAAGCGGAATGGTTTCAGCTTCATAAGGAATACCTTTTAAGCCAAGCCCTGTTGCCATCAAACCAGCATGAACATCACCATTCGCTCCTAATCCTTCATCAAGCAGATGATTGATAATTGGCATGTTAAAATTCTTTGCATAGGTAAAAGCAGATTTGAGCGTGGCGGTTGAACTGAAACTTTTGCGACCATCACTAAAGCAAACCGCACCTGCCTGTTTTAATAATCCATATTCAGGGATATCTCTGCCGTTGAGCCC
>JAKISM010000013.1 GCA_021648585.1 Devosiaceae bacterium
GGGAGTTCAAAAAATCCCGTTTTGATGATCCTCGCTCAAGTTTTAGTAAAGACAGCCTTACTGGCTCTTTATTATCTGAGTTTTTATCAGGTGCAATATCTGCGGCAATTTATTGGCAGCAATTTCAGGGATCGCAAAGTTGGCGCTCTGGAACTTCCGACTGGGGTTCTGGCTTTGGGTTGCCTCGAACTCGTAAAAGTTCAAGAGGAAGTTCATCTCCTTGGGGCTCTACTTCTCGGTCAGGTGGTGAATTTTCTCGCCCTTCTCGCTCAAGGAGGGGCAGTTCTCGACCAAGCAGAGGGAGTAGATCAGGATCTTCTGGCTCACGCAAAAGCGGTGGATTTAAAACAGGTGGTGGGTTTTAGATATAGAATAGCTAGATTGATCTCCTTAGAATGAGATTAAGGAAATGTTTGCAACGCATAAATTCCAAACATTATTTGCATTGAAATTAAGTTTTTCATATTATGAACTATCTTGCGCTGTTGGCACTTCCATATCTATCTTGAGAGTGAAAACGCTTTTGCGATGATTAATTTTAACACGTACATCGTCTGTTTTTATACCCACATGGCGAGCAATTACATCTACAATATCTTGTCGCATTCTTGATACTAGTTCTGAGCGTCCAGTACTTATACGTTCGTGTGCAAGAAGCACTTGTAATCTCTCACGTGCTATTGGCGCAGATTTGTTTTGCTTAAAAAGTTTAAAAAAATTCATGCGGCTCTCCCGCTAAACCATCCAGCAAGAAAGTTTCTTTTTTTAGTAGGAATTATTATCGGGATATCCTCTTTGTTAAGTCTTTTTGCGGCATCTCTATAGGCTTGAGCAGATGTGCTGTTTTTATTGGAAAGCGTAATAGGAATACCAAGGTTTGATGCGCTTAAAATATCTTTACTTTCTGGAACAACACCAAGTAGAGGAATTGAGAGAATATCTGAGATATCGTCAACCTCCAGCATTTCGCCAGTGCCAGCGCGAGAACTATCAAAGCGAGTAATCAGAAGATGCTTTTCTACTTCTTGTCCATTTTTTGCACGTTCTGTCTTGGCGTCTAACAAACCAATAATGCGATCTGAATCACGAACCGATGATATTTCAGGATTGGCAATTATGATGGCAATGTCGGCATGCTTCATTGCCAGCACGGCTCCTCGTTCAATGCCAGCAGGGCTATCACAAAGTACCCAATCAAACTTTTTACGCAATTCACTAATTACCTGTAATACACCCTTTTCAGTTAAGGCGTTCTTATCGCGAGTTTGCGAGGCAGCCAATAAATATAGGTTTTCAAGTCGCTTATCGCGAATAAGCGCTTGAGAAAGGTTGGCACTACCTTGAATGACGTTAATCAGATCAAAAATTACTCTACGCTCAGCTCCCATCATCAAATCAAGGTTGCGTAAACCAATATCAAAATCAACCACAACTACACTTTGTCCATTTTGTGCAAGAGCTGCCCCAAGAGCGGCTGTTGATGTTGTTTTGCCAACGCCTCCCTTTCCTGAAGTTACTACTACTACTTTAGCCATTTTTTTCTCCATATCTCTATTCCATTTGTTTCAATTTTATCATTTTCCCCTCAAGCCATGCCTGCACTGGTTTCCCGTAAAAATCCTTATCAATATTTTCAGGTGATTTATAAATTCCACCAATTACCAAAAGTTCAGCCTCAAATCGGTTGCAAAAAATACGAGCTTTTTCATTACCAGCCGATCCAGCAAATGCTCTTCCTCGCAATGTTCCATAAATGTGAATTGATCCTCCAGATATAATTTCAGCACCTGAAGCGACTGAGCCAATAATGGTTACATCACCAGAGGGGAAGTGAATTGATTGGCCTGATCGAACTGGATTATTGAGTATAAGAGTTTTTATGTCAGGGGTATTTTGCAAAACGCTTAGGGAGCTTTTTACGAGCTCGCTTTGAGCTATTTGAAAATCTTTATTATGTTTGCTATCAGCTAGCGGCTCAAGTTCTGGCTCAAGCCAATCTGGATCAACACCCTCAATGCTGAGTAAACGAAATTTTCGTGTACGCAATAACATCAAAAATTCAGTAAAATCGGCTTTATTTAGAGAAATTCCTGAAAGATCCAGAATAACAGGTTTTTTAGAAAAAAAGTCTGGGCTCTTGGCTGTCCATGCTTCAAGCTCTTGCACCCAATCATGCAGTGGAGCGCTTGGCGCAAGCACAAAGGCTAAGAAGGAGCGACCTTGAAAACTAAAAGAACGACGTGTCTGGGCAAGCATTGACATAAACCACCAAATTACCCAAACCACGTTTAACTTCAGATAATATAGTTAATAAATAGTTACCAATAAATTTTTACGCAAATTATTAGCCAGATAGTTGTTGAAGGGAGATCAAACTAACATAACATAATTTACAATAAACACCTTTCTGAGTTCTTGTTAGTCAGAAGTGATGGTGTGGTTAATTACCCTCATGCGGATTTGGGCAATTTGGTGTGTTGTAAAGAGCGCAAATTCGTGTTGTGTTAGAATCACAAAACCCACATAAGGCCTTTAAATCTGGGATTATAATAATATCATTTTCTATTTTATATCCCTTTGCTTTTAAGCGCTTTAATGAGCGTGAGAAAGTCTCACGTTTCATATCTAGATAAGAAGCAATTAGTAACTTGTCATAAGGTAGCGCAATATTTTGTGATGAATTGTCTTGTTCTATCCATAATCGGAGCAAAAACCAGCCAATGCGCTCATCAACAGATTTAAGGCGAGCGTCTTCAATTTGGTGTATCAACCCTTGCGAGTGCTGCGACATGGTTGCTAATAGGTTTAGGGCAAGCTCATTATTATTTTTTATTTGCTCTCTTAACATAGGGGCAGGTATGGAAAGCAAAACAGCATCTTGCACTATTTGGGCGCTAACAGGGAAGGAGCTATTAAGAAATACCGCAGATTCCATAATAGAATCACCCGATGAAAGCATTTCAAGAATAGCTTCGTCACCTGCCGCAGTACCCTTAAAAATCTTTACCCAGCCCTTAAGAATAATATAGAGGCGGTTAGCTTGCTCACCCTCTAAAAAAAGCAATTTGCCTTTATAAAATTCCCTTATCTGAGCATAGCGTAAAATAGAGTTTAAGTTTTCATTCGAGAGACCTGAAAAAAGCTGTAAAGAGCTAATTAGATTTTCATATTCCCCAAATGAATTATTAACAATTTGCTTTGGCGTAGCTATATCAGCGCCTTCATCTGATAGGGTATCAACAAGTTTTGTCTCAATGGTTCGTAGTGCATCTATTTTAGCAGAAATCAGATCAAACCAGTTTTCTGGAGTTAAATCGTAAAGTTTAGCTGATTTAGGGTCTGCTCTAAACAATGAATGAAGTTGTTTTAATTGAGTGCTTGGTTTTCCCTTTCGCACTTGTTTTATTAGCTCTAATTGTGCGTCATTTGCCAATGCCATAAAAGTTCTTCTATGGTTTCTTTGTTCTGAAAGAAGGAACAAAATACGCTCCAAAAATTCAGCATTATGAAAGCTGTGATTTACAAATCCTTTAGCACCAATTGCACGCTCTAACCCGATACGTTCTTTCCATTGCAAAAAAGCATTATAGGCACTTACAAAGGTGGGATTATGCTCTTTCATATAAAGAGCAATTTCGATCATTACTTGTAGGATTGGGCCAATTAATTGGTGCGCATAATGATCAATGACTTTTGATGCAGATATTTTTTGTGTAATTATATTATTTCTTAATTCTGGTAATTCTTCACATTTGCTAAGTAGAATCTTTAGCTTTTTTAACTGAGCGGGCTGTAATTGATTTGCGTCTTTCCAAATGTGTATTTTTTTTGTGAAAGAATTGAGCTCATTATCAGTATCAACAAACTGGTCATTTATTCTTTGTTCGAATAATTTCCCTTCACTACATAAAAACATAGATGCGCACCCCCGCTCTTTTTGCAGATTGTGAACAATCCCTCCCAATATATAAAGTGCTTCTTTCACTTAAAAAATTGCCTGTCTTTATTTTTAGTGAAATATATAAAGGCTTGGTGAGGATAAAGCAATCAAAGTTAGATAAAATTCAAGCAAAGCATAAGTATAAATTGCAAAGTTTAAGTATAAATTACTTATAGTTTTAGTGCTGGTATTTCATATATAAAGCCTACCGCTCCATAAAGATACAACAACTATTTCTTACTTTTTGACCTGCGTCACACAGTTTGTTGCGAAAAACTATCAAGTTAATCAAAATTCTAGCGGTCTAACGATTCGTATGTTCAAAAATAAAGGGCTCTTAAAAAATTCAGATTGACTAATTTCATAAAACATAAATTTAATAATTAGGGACAGTATAATGGAAGTACAAAATAAAGCGACAAGCCTTTGGGGGAATTTCTTCAAAGTTAATATGGTGCAAATCAGAACCTTTCATATGACGTGGTTTGCTTTTTTCTCGTGTTTCTTTGCATGGTTTGGTATTGCGCCATTGATGATTATTGTTCGTGAAGAGCTTAGTCTGACTAAAGATCAAGTTGGCTGGACGATTATCGGTTCAGTTGCAATGACAATTTTTGCCCGCTTCTTTATCGGGTGGCTGGTAGATAGGATCGGCCCACGACTTTCTTATACTTGGTTGTTGATACTTGGCTCATTCCCAGTAGCTTTTATTGGGCTTTCAGACAGTTTTGAAAGTTTTTTATTCTTTCGTTTAGCTATTGGCATGATCGGCGCTTCATTTGTTATAACCCAATATCACACATCTGTTATGTTCGCATCTAATGTTGTTGGTCAAGCTAATGCTACAAGTGCTGGCTGGGGTAATCTTGGTGGTGGTGTTACTCAATTTGTAATGCCACTGATATTTTCTGCATTTGTTATTGGCTTTGGTTTTACAGATGCGCAAGGCTGGCGCATGTCAATGGTTGTGGTTGGTGTTGTAATTTTTATTGTAGGTATTGCCTATTTTTTCCTTACTCAAGATGCTCCCGATGGTAGTTTTAAAGAATTGCGCGCAAAAGGGTTAATGCCACCAAAAGAAAAAGTTACAGGTCACTATTTTAAGGCGATGAAAGATTATCGGGTCTGGTTGTTGTTCTTAATATATGCGGCAACTTTTGGCATTGAGCTGACAATAAACAATGTAGCGGCACTTTATTTCTTTGATTATTTTGATCTCACCTTAGTTCAAGCAGGTCTTGTTGCAGCTTCATTTGGTCTTATGAATATATTTGCGAGAACTTTAGGCGGTATCTTTGGAGATAATTTTGGCTCTTTATGGGGTTTGAAAGGGCGCTCTTTCTGGTTGTTCATCGTTATTCTTGGTGAAGGGCTTGCGCTAATGCTGTTCTCTCAAATGAGCGTATTATTCCTTGCAATACCAACTTTGATATTGTTTTCCTTATTCACTCAAATGGCTGAAGGGGCAACATATTCCGTAGTTCCTTTCATTAATAAGAAAGCTTTGGGGGCAGTTGCTGGGATTGTTGGTGCTGGTGGTAATACTGGTGCGGTAGCTGCTGGTTTCTTATTCAAGGGTACTATTGATTGGAATGAAGCATTTTTTATCATTGGTATTGTGGTTGTTATTGCCTCTTTCCTCGCACTTTTCATTCGCTTTACACCAGAGCAAGAACGTGAAGAAAAAATCGCTTTTGAAACAGCTAATTTAGATGGATTAAGAGTTTCTGCACAAAAAGCTGCTGCTGCCCTTGTTCGCTCAGAAGAGCTAATTGCAGAAGCAAGAGAGGAACAAACTAAGTCCTAATTAATTTCAGGCCGCTTAATGCGGCCTGCTTAAACTTAACCCGAAAGGAAAAATCGTGGGAAAAGATCTAAGAAACTGGAATCCGGATGATGAAAAATTCTGGAATGAAAAAGGAAAGGCAATTGCCACGCGCAATTTATGGATTTCCATTCCTAGCCTTTTATGTGGCTTTGCTGTTTGGCTTTATTGGGGCATTATTACGGTTCAAATGCTTAATTTGGGCTTTGCCTTCGAAAAATCTGAATTATTTACCCTTGCCGCAATCGCAGGCCTAACGGGTGCAACTTTACGTATTCCATCTACATTCTTTATACGCATTGCAGGTGGGCGAAATACTATTGTCTTTACCACTGCTTTGTTGATGATACCTGCATTAGGTGCGGGCATTGCATTGCAAAACCCCGATACTCCATTGTGGCAATTTCAGGCATTAGCATTTTTGTCAGGCATTGGTGGCGGTAATTTTGCTTCTTCTATGTCCAATATCTCATTCTTTTTTCCTAAAAAGAAACAGGGCTTTGCGCTCGGTATGAATGCGGGACTAGGCAATTTTGGTGTAACAACTATGCAAATTGTAATTCCTTTAGTTATGACTTTTGGAATATTTGGCGGTGCCTCTATGACACTAAAAAATACTTCTGGAACTTTAATTGGTAAAATTCCAGCAGGCACTGAAACCTTTATTCAAAATGCGGGTTTTATTTGGCTTGTAGCTCTAATACCCCTTGCAATAATTGGTTGGTGGGGTTTGAACAATATTCGTGATGAGCATGTTTCACCCAATATTCCAAACCCTATTGGCGCTTTTTCTATTATCACATTGATGTTGCTGATCGGTTTTGTCGCCGCTGGGTTTGGCCTGTGGCTTATGTTGCCCCAGAGCGTTGGTGGATCTGGCTTTAATGTATCAAAATGGATTGTGATACCTATCGTTATTGTTCTCACTGTTGTTGGCTTAAAGATGATACCCGGACAAGTTGGACAAAATCTTACCCGTCAATATAAAATCTTTAACAATAAACACACATGGGCAATGACAGTTATTTATATAATGACCTTTGGTTCATTCATTGGTTTTTCTGCGGCTCTCCCCCTTACTATAAAGGTTGTTTTTGGCTTTCAGCATATAATGGTTGATGGAGTAATGACCCATAATGTGATTAATGCAAATGGACCAAGTGCGTTAATGTTTGCGTGGATGGGGCCATTTATTGGGGCGCTTATTCGTCCGTTTGGCGGCATGTTGTCTGATAAATATGGTGGAGCTAAAATTACCCAAATCATTTCTTTTGTTATGGTTGGTTGTGCGCTTGGTGTTGCTTACTTTATTCAAGCAGCTTATTCATCAGAAACTCCTGAGCAATATTTTGTACCGTTTATGGGACTGTTCTTATTGCTTTTTGCAGCAACTGGTATTGGCAATGGCTCAACCTTTAGAACTATCGCAATGGTGTTTAACAAAGAACAAGCAGGCCCTGTGCTTGGTTGGACTTCTGCGGTTGCCGCTTATGGTGCATTTATTATTCCAAAAGTATTTGGTGAGCAGATGGGTTTGGGCACTCCGCAATATGCGCTTTATGGATTTGCGATTTTCTATGCCATTTGCATGATTATTAACTGGTGGTTCTATCTCCGAGCGAACGCCTATGTAAAAAATCCTTAAGTAAAACAAAAATAAGCCACCTCCAAAATATTGTGGGGGTGGCAATTAATAAGAAATTTTAAGAGGAAACCTTATGAGCCATATATTAGATAGATTGACATTTTTTACCAATAAAGCCCCAGAGAAATTCTCAGATGGTCACGGTATTACAACCGATGAAAACCGTGATTGGGAGAAAGCCTATCGTGGTCGTTGGGCGCATGATAAAATAGTGCGCTCTACTCATGGTGTGAATTGCACTGGTTCATGTAGCTGGAAAATCTATGTAAAAAATGGCTTGGTAACATGGGAAACTCAGCAAACTGATTATCCTCGAACTCGCCCTGATTTACCAAATCATGAGCCTCGTGGTTGCGCTCGTGGTGCAAGTTTTAGCTGGTATCTTTATAGTGCTGCAAGGTTGAAATATCCTATGATACGCTCACGTCTGCTCAAATTATGGCGTGAAAGTAAAAATGTCTATAAAGACCCCGTAACGGCTTGGGGTGATATAGTTTCGCAACCTGAAAAAACTAAACAATATAAACAAGTTCGTGGTCTTGGCGGCATGGTTCGTGCCTCGTGGGATGAAGTAAATGAAATCATTGCTGCATCTAATATTTACACGGCAAAAACTTATGGCCCCGATCGCATAATTGGTTTTTCCCCCATTCCAGCTATGTCGATGGTGTCCTATGCCGCTGGATCACGTTACTTGTCTTTAATTGGCGGTACTTGCATGAGTTTTTATGACTGGTATTGCGATCTCCCTCCAAGCTCCCCACAAGTATGGGGCGAGCAAACCGATGTGCCTGAAAGTGCCGATTGGTATAATTCTTCTTATATTATTGCTTGGGGATCAAACGTTCCGCAAACTAGAACGCCAGATGCTCACTTTTTCACTGAAGCACGCTATAATGGTACAAAAACCGTAGCTGTTACTCCTGATTATAGTGAAGTTGCCAAATTATCTGATAGCTGGCTTCCTGCTCGACAGGGAACTGATAGCGCTCTTGTTATGGCGATGGGTCATGTGATTTTGAAAGAATTTCATGTGGCAGGTAAATCGGAATATTTTGATGATTATTGTCGCATGTATACCGATATGCCGTTCTTGGTAGTTTTAGAAGAAAAAGATGGACTATATGTTCCAACAAGAACATTGCGTGCTTCTGATTTTAAGAGCGGGCTTGGTGAAAAGAAAAATCCTGAATGGAAGCCAGTAATTTTTGATAAGACATCGAATAAGGTTGTTGTTCCTAATGGAACGGTTGGCTCTCGTTGGGATGGTAGTGGCAAGTGGAATTTGGAGGCTAAAAATGTTTCTGATAGCTCCGAAGTATGGCCAGAAACAAGTTTCGTTAAAGAAAATGACGAAGTTGTATCGGTTGGCTTCCCCTATTTTGGAAACTTAGAAAACGAACAACCAATTTTTGCTCATACTGATCATGATAGTATATTACGACGTAATATCCCTGCTAAAAAAGTTAAGTTAGATGGCAAAAAATCAGTTCTAGTTGCAACTGTTTATGATTTGATGGTTGCTAATTATGGCGTTGATCAAGGCTTGGGCGGTGATGTTGCTTCTTCACTAGAGGACGATGTTCCCTATACTCCAGCATGGCAAGAAAAAATCACTGGTGTGCCAGCAAATCAAGTTATTCGCATTGCTCGTGAATTTGCAACTAATGCAGATAAAACCCGTGGGCGCTCTATGGTTATTCTTGGGGCGGCGATTAATCATTGGTATCACATGGATATGATTTATCGTGGTATTATCAACATGCTTATGATGTGTGGTTGTATTGGTAAATCTGGCGGTGGCTGGGCGCACTATGTAGGGCAAGAAAAACTTCGCCCACAAACGGGCTGGCAACCATTAGCGTTTGCTACAGATTGGTCTCGCCCTCCACGTCACATGAATTCAACTAGCTTTTTTTATAATCACTCTAACCAATGGCGTTACGAAAAATTAGAACTTGATGAAATTCTCTCGCCCCTTGCTGATAAGGAAAAGTGGAAAGATTATTCTCTTATTGATTGTAATGTGCGCTCTGAAAGAATGGGCTGGCTACCTTCTGCCCCTCAACTTAAAGAGAACCCGCTTGAACTTACTAAAAAAGCTAAAAAGGCTAAAAAAGACATTAAGGATTATCTAGTTGATCGTCTTAAAAAGGGTGATTTGCAAATGTCTTGTGAAGATCCAGATGATCCAAAGAACTTCCCACGTAACATGTTTATTTGGCGTTCAAATATTCTTGGCTCATCAGGCAAGGGGCATGAATATATGCTCAAACATTTGCTTGGTACGCAACATGGAGTTTTGGGCAAAGATTTAGGGGAATTAGGCGGCCCAAAACCTAAGGAAGTTAAGTGGCATGATGATGCTCCTGAGGGCAAACTTGATTTAGTTGTTACGTTAGATTTTCGTATGTCAACGACTTGTGTTTATTCTGATATTGTTTTGCCAACAGCTACTTGGTATGAAAAAAATGATCTCAATACATCAGATATGCACCCCTTTATACATCCGCTTTCAAGAGCGGTAGATCCTGCTTGGGAATCTCGTAGTGATTGGGATATTTATAAAGGCATTGCAGAAAAGTTCTCTGAACTTTGTGTTGGGCATTTAGGGGTTGAAAAAGATGTGGTTGCCTTGCCGATTTTACATGATACACCAGCAGAAATTGCTCAGGCTCTTGATGTTAAAGAGTGGAAAAAAGGCGAAATTGATGCAATTCCTGGTAAGACAATGCCAAACTTTATTGAAGTTGAGCGTGATTATCCTAATACTTATAAGAAGTTCACTTCCCTTGGTCCATTGCTTAGTAAAGCAGGAAATGGCGGTAAGGGTATTTCATGGAATACTGAAACAGAGGTTAAGTTTTTAGGTGAGTTAAATCGCACAGTAACCGAGGAGGGCATTTCAAAAGGAATGCCAAAAATTGAAACTGATATTGATGCTTCTGAAGTTATTCTCTCACTTGCACCAGAAACAAATGGTCATGTGGCGGTTAAAGCATGGCAAGCATTGGAGAAAATTACAGGGCGTGAGCACGCTCACCTTGCTAGACCAAAAGAAGATGAAAAACTTCGTTTTCGTGATGTGCAAGCACAACCACGTAAAATTATTTCTTCACCAACATGGAGTGGTTTAGAAGATGAGCATGTAAGTTATAATGCTGGTTACACAAATACCCATGAGCTTATCCCTTGGCGAACCCTAACTGGGCGACAACAATTTTATCAAGATCATGAATGGATGCGTGATTTTGGCGAGGCTTTATGTGTTTATAAGCCTCCAATAAATACCAAAACTATTGCGCCAGTTATTGATAAGTTTGGTACTGGTGAAAAACAGGTTGTACTAAATTGGATAACACCACACCAAAAGTGGGGAATTCATAGTACTTATTCCGATAATTTACTAATGCTAACGCTTAATCGTGGCGGGCCTGTTGTATGGATTAGTGAAATTGATGCTGCAAAAATCAACGTTAAAGACAATGATTGGATTGAACTTTATAATACAAATGGCGCAATTTCTGCACGGGCGGTAGTGTCGCAACGTGTGCCAGAGGGCATGAGCATGATGTATCACGCTCAAGAGAAATTAATAAATACCCCTGGTGCAAAAACCACTGGAATACGTGGCGGAATTCATAATTCGGTTACTCGTGCGGTTGTTAAACCAACCCATATGATCGGTGGTTATGCGCAATTATCTTATGGCTTTAACTATTATGGCACGGTTGGATCTAACCGTGATGAATTTGTCATTGTGCGTAAAATGGAAAATGTTGACTGGCTAGAAGATGACAAAGAAAATCTTAATCATGAGGAGAAGGCATAATGAAGATACGTGCACAAATAGGTAAAGTCCTCAATTTAGATAAATGTATTGGTTGTCATACTTGCTCGGTTACGTGCAAAAATGTATGGACCTCACGCCAAGGCGTTGAATATGCGTGGTTCAACAATGTTGAAACTAAACCGGGTGTTGGTTATCCTAAACGTTGGGAAGATCAAAAAGTTTGGAATGGTGGTTGGGAGCGCAAAAAAAATGGCGACATAACCCCTAAAATGGGTGGCAAATTTCGTTTGTTAGCCAAAATTTTTGCAAATCCTGATCTACCAGAAATTGATGATTATTACGAACCTTTTACCTTTGAATATGAGCGTTTGCAAAAAGCGCCAGAAGGTAAACACGTACCAACCGCTCGGGCGCATTCAGTGCTTACTGGTAAAAAAATGGACGCTCCTGAATGGGGGCCAAACTGGGAAGAAATTCTTGGTGGCGAATTTGAAAAGCGCCGTGTGGATTATAATTTCCAAGATATCCAAGCTGATATTTATGGACAGTTTGAAAATACATTTATGATGTATTTACCACGCCTATGTGAGCATTGTTTGAACCCAACTTGTATTGCTGCTTGTCCTTCTGCTGCTATTTATAAGCGTGAAGAAGATGGTATTGTGTTAATTGACCAAGATAAATGTCGTGGTTGGCGCATGTGTGTTTCTGGTTGCCCTTACAAAAAAATCTATTTTAACTGGCAATCTGGAAAATCAGAAAAATGCACATTTTGCTATCCTCGTATTGAGGCAGGTGAGCCTACTGTTTGTGCTGAAACCTGTGTTGGGCGAATTCGCTATCTTGGTGTGATGCTTTATGATGCAGATAGAATAAAAGAAGCGGCAAGCGTTGAAGACGAGCAAGATCTCTATCAAGCGCAGTGCGATATTTTCTTAGACCCACATGATCCAAAAATTATTGCGCAAGCTAAAAAAGATGGTGTTCCAGATGCTTGGATTAAGGCGGCACAAAATTCACCAGTTTATAAAATGGCAATGGAGTGGAAAGTGGCTTTGCCATTGCACCCAGAATATAGAACATTGCCAATGGTTTGGTATATTCCACCGCTTTCACCAATTACTAATGCGGCAGAAAATGGCCAGATAGAAATGAACGGAGTAATTCCTGATGTTAGTAAACTTCGTATTCCAGTGAAATACCTCGCCAACCTTTTAACCGCAGGCAAGGAAGAGCCAGTAATAAACGCACTTGAGCGTATGATTGCGATGCGTGAATTTATGCGCGCAAAAAATGTTGAGGGGGTTAAGGACCTTAAAATATTAGAGCGAGTTGGGCTTGATGAGGTAACTCTTGACGATATGTATCAAATTATGGCTTTGGCAAATTATGAAGATCGTTTTGTTATTCCAACGAACCATCGTGAATATTCTGGCGAAACACCATATGACAGTGAAATCGCATTTAATACTCGCTCTTCATGTGGTTTTAGTTTTGGTGATGGTTGCTCGGGTGATGTTGGGAAGGTCAGCCTATTTGGATCAAAAACTCACAAAAATACTATGAGTGGCAAAATTGAGAAATTTTCAGCGGATTAATTTGTTGATTTTTTAGGAGAATTATTATGAAGACATTTAAGATATTAGGTTTGTTACTCACTTATCCAGAGGGCAGCGTTTATGCAGCTTCTGATGATTTATTGCAAATTCTAAAAGAAGAAGCATTGTTGGGGCAGAAATCTATTAAGAAAATAGAGAAGTTCTTAAAGGATCAAAAAGCAAAAGACTTGCTTAGCGTGCAAGAGGAATATGTTGAGACCTTTGATAGAGGCCGCTCGCATTGTTTGCATTTGTTTGAGCATATTCATGGCGAATCTCGTGATAGAGGGCAAGCGATGGTTGATTTAATTGAGACATATAATGAAAAGGGACTATATATTGATAGTTCTGAATTGCCTGATTATTTACCTCTATTTATGGAATATCTCTCACGCTGTGAGTTTGCGCATGCAAGCGAATTACTTGGCGAGGCTATTGATGTTATTGCAGTTATTGGGCTTAAACTTAAAAAAACAAAATCCCCTTATGCCGATATTTTTGCAAGTATAGAAATGCTTTCTGCCCTTAAAGTTGATAAGGAAAGAATTGAAAAAGCAATCGACGCCGCTCCAAAAGACGCACAAACCCTAGAAGAAATTGATGCTGAATGGCAAGAAACGGAAGCTTTTTCTGGCGATCCTTTGCAAGATGCCGCTATGGATTGCAATACATGCAATATATTTGAAAATAGCACAAAAACTCTACAAAAAATGACAGGAGAAGCAACATGAGTGCGGATTATATTAATCAATTCCTCTTTCAATTCTATCCATATATTACCCTTGTTGTTTTTGTTGTTGGTAGTGCGTTGCGCTATGACCGTGATCAATATAGTTGGAAAGCCGATTCTAGCCAATTATTGCGTAAAAAAGGCATGCGATTAGGTAATAACCTGTTTCATATAGGTATTATTGGCCTGCTTTTTGGACATGCTGTTGGCTTGCTTACTCCTTCTTGGATCTATCATTACGTTATTACTACTGAAACAAAGCAGCTAATTGCTATGAGTGTGGGTGGTTTTTTTGGAGCTTTGACGTTTGTTGGAATGAGCATATTAATTTATCGTCGTCTGTTTGATGCTCGTATTAGAGCAACCAGCAAGCCTGCCGATATTATGATATTATTGGTGCTATATGCGCAACTTATTCTTGGTTTAATATCCATTTTTTATTCTGCAAAAGATTTAGAAGGCAATACAATGACCGCTATGGGGAATTGGGCGCAACATATTGTTACATTTAGAGGAGGAGCGGCTGATTTTGTTATGCAAGCGCCGCTTATTTTCAAATTGCATTTGGTTTTGGGTATGAGCCTTTTCTTATTATTCCCGTTCACTCGCCTAGTGCACGTATTTAGTGGCTTTGCAGCTCCAATAAAATATCTATGGCGCACTGGTTATCAAATTGTTCGTAAAAGGGGCTAGAAATGCCAATTATTATAAATAAAAAAGAAATAAGCGATGATGAGGTGCATGCAGAAATGCAGCACCATCAAGCCGATAGTCTTGATGAAGCACGCCATAAAGCCGCTCAAGCACTGGTTGTTAAAGAGTTGCTTTTGCAAAAAGCCTATGAAGAAAAATTGCTAAATCCATTAGATGATAGTGAGGAGGCAAAAGAAAAGGCTATTGATGCTTTGTTAAAGGCTGAGGTAAAAGTGCCTGCTGCTGATGATGTTTCTTGCTCTCGCTATTACGAGCAAAATCAGCAGCGCTTTATGGATAAAAAAACAGGTAATTTATTGCCCCTAGAAAGCGTTAAAACTCACATTCAAAATTATCTACATACCCGATCGTTGCAAACAGGTATTAGTCAATATATAAAAATTCTTGCACGACAAGCAAAAATAGCTGGCTTTGAAATTGAGGGAAGTGATAATCCGCTAGTGCAATGAATAAATATTAGAGAGGCTGGCATCTAATAAAGTTCTTTGTGGATAGGTCATTGAATTTTTGAGTACATCTTTTTGTTTTGATGAGAGGGTAGCAAAATTATAAAACTATGCCCCATTGTAGAGCAGACTTTTTAATGCCACTCGCTGCATAAACGCTGGCGTAGCTGGTTGATATGATTTTGTTTGTCGGCAAACAGCTTGCTATGATTAACTCTATAATGCTTAAATTCGACAAACGCCTAACGCATTATATGTTCGTCAATAACCCGTATAAACAATGCTGTTAGGATAGCTCAAGACATGATGTCTGTAGTGTGATATGTTTTAGAAAAACTCAAAGGTACTTTCATGACTTCACGTCCTCAAAAGCAAAAAGTAATTGGCTTGTTAGGTGGTTGTAGCAATGTAGCAACTGGTGAATATTATAAATTTATAAATGATGAAGTAAATGCACGTTTGGGCGGTTGGGAAATCGCAGAAACGCTGATTGCAGGTATGAATTTTGGTAATATAGAAGCTTGGTTGCGAGAAGATAATTGGTTAGATCTAACCTATTATTTAGAGCAAAAAATAGATTGCTTAATAGTTGGTGGTGCTGATGTTATTTTATGTGTTTCAAATACCTTGCATAAACCTCTTGGCTCTATTTTGAAAAATCGCAACATACCAAATATCCACATTGTTGATCCAACTGGAAAGGCTATACAAAAATCTGGATTAAAAAAAGTGGCGCTGTTTGGCACACTTCCAGTTATGCAAATGGATTATTTGAAAAATCGTTATGAACAAAAATTTGAACTAGAAATTTTGCTTCCCAATAAAAAAGAACAAGAAGACATAGACCAAATTATTTTTGACGAACTTGTTAAATCAAATGTGCGCCTGTCTTCCAAGCGACGATATCTTGAAATAGCAGATCGAATGGCTAACGAGAATGGTGCTGAAGGTCTGATTATGGGGTGTACAGAGATATTTTTGCTTATTCAGCAAGATGATTGCCCAGATTTTCCACTATTTAATACAGCTCAACTTCACTGTCACGCCGCTGTAGATTTTGCACTTGCAGAAGTCATTTAGCTTCAATCAATTTGATTGTGCGCTTTATCCCAAATGAAAATGATATTTTACTATCACAAGTTGAGTTGGTTGCGGGGGCTCGCAATCATTCTAGCTTGCGATCTGAAAAAATTGAATTAAAACAACTGCTTAAAGATATTAGATGGTGCATGTCTATGCCCGATTTTTGGTATTTATCTCATGCTTGAGTGTTTGATATGATATTTGAGCGTATTACTACAAAGGCGTAACCGCAATCAAGGCTCAAAAATCAAGGGTATGATATCGTAAAACGATTACTGAATTTGTGCCAGTGGCCTGTTCGAGCAAGATTGCCATTGCCTACAAATGCGAAAAATCGCTCAGGTGAAACCCTGCCACTTAGACCCACAACTCACTCAGGGCTTTCAGAATATCACATCGACTGACCTGACCAATTAATATTCCTTTGTCTAACACAGGAAATCTTCTGTATGGGCTGGCAAGAAAAGCTTCGGCAGCCTGAACAATATTGAGATCTCCATCCAATGTCTTAACCTGAATGCTCATATAATCCGCAACAGCACCGCCCCATTCCTGATAGTAGCTAGCGTTTAGTGCCGCCTTCAGGCAATCCTTTTTAGAAAGCACACCAACGAGTAGCCCTCTTTTGTCTACAACTGGTGCGCCCGATATTTTAGCATCCAAGAGCGCCGTCATTGCAAGGGTAATTTCTGCATCAGGCGACAAGGTTATCAGGTCGGTTGCCATACAGTTGCGAACCATGGGGAAATTTTTCATTGCCTTTGTCCCTTTGTTTTTTGCTGATTGCAACCACCACATTCAAAGCTCTTGGAGCATGTGCTTGTACCGCAGGTTCTTTGAATGGGAGTGCGTCCTAAAATAACACCGATGGCAAGACCCAATGTTGAAATTACAAAAATTACCAATACCAAACCAAAAAAAGCCATTTATATTCCTCCTATATAACGATATATCGCGAAAATTGATTTGACATGATTTCCGATATTCCTGAAGGCTCACGGATCAAGAACAATACTGCAATTCCCTCTTGCTCGGCAAGGGCAAGCCCTGTTTTGCTTCCCATAACCATAAATGCCGTTGCCAACGCATCAGCCTGCATAGCCGTTTCACAAATTACTGAAACTGAGGCCACACCATTTGAAAGTGGCAATTCTGTTTGCGGGTCAATGATGTGGTTAAAAGAAATACCACCCTCCTTACCGCCATTAACCGCATCCCCCGAGGTTGCGAGCGCCACCCCATCAAGCTTAACAATTCGCTGGAATGCGCTCGGATCGCCACTAATGCTCTGTATTCCTACTTGCCATTGTCGCCCTTGTGGATGATGTCCGCGCGCAAGAACCTCTCCGCCTGCTTCTAGCAGATAGGAGGTTACATTGCGTGCTGATAAAATATCTGCCATTCGATCAAGTGCATAACCTTTAGCGATACCGCATAAATCCAGTGAAGCTTGAGGAATAGTTTTGCGTAATTTATTTTCTCTAAATTGAATGCTCTGATATCCTGTGATCGAGGAACCAGTAATCGGACCAAATCCAAACCGCCCGACCAAAGGGCCAACCGTAGGGTCAAATGCGCCATTAGTGAGCCGTGCTATACGTAGGCTTTCATAAATCACTATTCCCGTTTCAAGAGAAATTGGATGCCAATCAGTGTCAATCGCACCATTCAGACGGCTGATCTCTGATGTGTTTTTAAAGGGTGACATTGCATTGTCCACCGAAGCAATCACTGCTTCAATAGCTATTTTTATTTCTAACGCATCTATTTGAAAAGGCAAAACGGCTCGCCACCAGCTACCAAATGCTAAGCCGCCGATGATTTTTGTTTCTTTTGTTTCTGTGGCCAACGAAGGTAGCACACCAGACAGCAAAGTGCTGCTAGCGCCTAACATCAGGCTTCTACGACTTAAAATCATTGTCTACCCCTCCGAAATCATCATTAAAAATATTTTGCTCACTCACGCCGATGTCTTTTAGCATTGATAAAACTGCTTTAATCATCAATGGCGGCCCACAAAGATAATATTCGCAATTCTGCGGTGTGGGGTGCTGTTTTAGATAGTATTTATATACAACCTCATGGATAAAACCAGTTGCTCCTTGCCATTTGTCTTGTGGCTTTGGTTCAGACAGTGCAACCGTCCAAGTGAAATTATTATGCTCGGGCACAAGAGAATTAAATTCATTCTCGTAAAAAAGCTCCATCTTATTTCTTGCTCCATACCAGTAAGAAATTTTGCGTTGGGTTTTTTGTCGCTCCAACTGATCGTGAATAATGGCTCGCAATGGAGCCATGCCAACACCACCACCGATAAATATCATTTCTTTTTGTGTTTGCGTTGCACCAAAATCTCCGTGAGGGCCATCTATCCTGACCATATCGCCAACTTGCAAGCTAAACAAATAGGAAGAAACCATCCCTGGCGGCGCTCCCTTGATTGTTGGCGGTGGCAGGGCTAATCGGACGTTGAAAATAATTTTGCCATGATCGGCCACTCGGTTAGCTAAGGAATAGGCGCGCCTTACTTCCTTCTCACATTCAGAGGTTAACCCTCTTAAGTTTTTTTGTCTCCAGATGTTTTCATACTCTTGAGGAATAATAAAATCCGCAAAACTCACTTTATGAGCTGGGGCAGTTACTTGCATGTAACCTCCGGCGCGGAGGCGAGGTGATGCTCCTGTCGGCAATTCCAGAACAATCTCGCGAATGAAGGGTGTGAGAAAGATTGTTGAAATTACTCTACATTCCCAGCTTTCAACATCAAACAGATTTTCTGGCACCTTCACGTCCATATCGTCACGAATTATAACCTGACACGCAAGCCGAACGCCTTTGCGCAATTCACTTCGAGCCAGATTAGCAGCTTCAATAGGTAAAACCCCTTCATCTCCATTTGGCACAATAACTCGACATAGGCCGCAAGTGCCTGCTCCAGCACATGCTGAAGGAATTAGTATATTGTTATCGTGCAAAACCGTTAGCAATTTTTGTCCGCTTAAGGTTTGTATTTTTTGATCTTCGTTGATGGTAATGGTGACTTCTACTTGTTGTAAAATGAAATACCGTGCCGCCATAACCATTAGGATTAGCGACATTACGATCAGTGTGAATAAGGCGATACCAAGAAGAATGTCACTCAAGGCGCACCTCCAGTAGCAAAAGCAGAAAAACTTAGCGACATCAAACCTGTTATGATGAAGGCGATGCCCAACCCCTGTAACCCTTTTGGGATATCGCTGTATTTTAAGCGCTCTCGAATAGCGGCGAATGTGATGATAGCCAATGCCCAGCCAACTCCGCCGCCAAGACCATAGATCATGCTCTCAGCAAAACTATATTTGCGCTCGACCATGAACAGACTTGCACCAAGTATTGCACAATTCACTGTAACAAGCGGCAGGTATATCCCAAGTGTATGGTGAAGTTTAGGAGTGTAGCGCTCTAGCGTCATTTCCATGATCTGAACCATTGCTGCAATAACTCCGATGAAGCTGAGCAGTTTTAAGAAGCTGAGGTCAGCTTCGGGTAGCCCAACCCATGCCCATGCACCCTCAATTAAAAGTAATTGGAAAATTAGATGATTAATAGGAACTGAAATCGCCTGCACAATAATTAGCGTAATTCCTAGCCCCAGTGCTGTTTCGAATTTTCGTGATACAGCAAGGAATGTGCAAATACCCAGAAAAAAAGATAGGGCAAGATTTTGCTCAAAAACCGATGTAAAAAAAAGGTCTATCATGGCTTCCTCACATCATTAGAGGAAAGAATAGAAAATTCGGGTTCTTCTATTTGTTCTGCTTTGTAGCTACGAATAATCCATATTAAAAAACCAAGAATGAAGAAAGCGCTAGGAGCTAAATACATCAAACGCAAGGGCTGAAACCAGCCGCCATTCTCTATCAGTGGCAGGATTTGATATCCTAATAATGTGCCAGCTCCAAATAACTCGCGAATGGCACCAACAATCAGCAGGATCATGCTGTAGCCCAAACTATTTCCCAATGCGTCAAGAAAGCTCGGCCAGACTGGATTTTGTCGAGCAAATGCTTCAGCTCGCCCCAGCACCATACAATTAGTTACTATCAGACCAACAAAAATTGACAGTCGCTTGCTCATCTCAAAAGCAAAGGCGCGCAAAAGCATGTCCATCACAATCACAAGAGATGCAATGATTGTGATCTGGATAATCAGTCGGATAGATGTCGGGATATGCTTGCGGATACTACTTATCGCTATGCTAGAAAGAATTAGAACCACGCTTAATGCCCCTGACATGGTCAGCGCTGTTGAAAGCGAAGTAGTAACAGCTAGTGCTGAACATATACCAAGGATTTGCAGAGTTATTGGATTAGTTTTGATTAGAGGATCAGTTAGATGTTTTAGGGGTTGTTTCATATTCATTCCTTACTAGCGCGAAGTTTTGCAAGGAACGGGCCAAAGCCATAATCTCCTAGCCAGAAATGTAGCATGTTTGATATGCCGTTACTGGTACGTGTAGCGCCAGAAATGCCATCAACCTCAAAAGGGCCAACCGCCTTGTCGCGCACCACTGAAATTTTTATTTCACCATTTTCATCTGCAAGCTGTTTACCGGGCCAAAGTGCCAGCCACTCAGCCTCCTCAATTCGTGCTCCAATTCCTGGTGTTTCACCTTGTTCATAAAAAGTAAGCCCAGCAATTGTGTTAATATCAGCCTCTAATGCCAAATACGCATAGAGCATGGATTGATAGCCAACGCCGCGCACAGGTAGCACCACGAGTTGAATATCGTCATCCTTGCGAAGAATAAAAACTTGCGCATAATCTTCTCGCCGCTTTATTCCAGCGACGTCAGCCTCAGCGGGGATAGTAGAACTAAGTGTTGGGTCGCGTGCAGCCTCGCGCTGGTCAAAGGTTGTAGGGTCGATAGTAGTGGCAAATTCACCGCTGGCTAGATCAACAACATGAATTTCTATAAAATTCACTCCAGCATCTGCTAGAATATTATCCATTCCCGGAAGTGAGGCGATTATTGCTGATAAACTCGCCTGACGTTCTTTTTCTAAGTTAGCAACGTGGAAAGGGCGTAGTGTAACCGCTGTGAACGAAACAATTATTGAGGCAGTAAAAATAACTAAAAAGGCAATAACCAGAGTTTTGGTCAAATTGTCGTTTGGTAAAGCAAGTAACCGTCGCCACCAGTTGAACGGGTTTAAATCAGGCATCTGGTCGCCTCCTTGCATATGTGTTTTGCAACACAACAAGAGTATCAATCAAAGGCGAAAATATGCTGGCAAGCAGAATGGCTGGAATGAGAGCATCTGCCCCAGTTGGCATGGTTGCGGCTTGAGTAAACACCCAAGCTAAACCGCCAATTAGCAGTCCATTTATCCAGCGCCCAAGATTTGTTGAGGCTGAACCTACAGGGTCACATGCAAGAAATACTATGATAAATATAAAACTAGCACTTACCATTTCTACTTGGATAATCTGGCCTCGTAGTAATCCTACGCCTATCAGTCCGACTAGAATTCCCACAATTATCCTCCAGGAAATCAATCGTGCTGTGACAAGAAGTATAGCTGATGGCAAGGTTGCAATTGCAAACCAAGGGCTTGGTTCTGCAAAAGATGTTCCGCTAAAAGAGAATGTTAAAAACATTAAAGCCACTATAGCTGGATTTAAGAAACCAAACCCTCGTCCGCCGAAAATTTGTTCACCAATGATTATGCCGAATGATAGAGCAAGAATAATCTGCCAGTAAGAAACTGTTTCGCCAACAAAAAGTGCAAAAACTATTGCGATTATGAACCCCTCCCAGCCCAATTTTCGCTTTCTTAAAAAGGAAAATATTATCTGCCAACTTAGTACAACAATAATGGAAAGCATTACGACAGTGAAAAGCGCTATCCCCTTATCAAGCAAAGCAACGCCTAGAGGAGGGAGGAGGCAGAGCAATGTAACAAGCGCTATCCGCTTAGCACTCCAAACACTGCGCAGATATGGAGGGTTGATAAAATAGTGTTTTTTAAAAGGTAATTTCATCACATTTCTTCCCTTAAACTATCAAGAGCTAGTCGTAGCAAGGCGGAATAATCAGTCCTGCTGGAGCAAAGATAAGAAAGAAGCGCCACGTCCTCCTCTAACAGATCAAGGCAGCCCAGCTTGTGTGCTGTTTCCCAGTCACCAACAGCTAAAGCTCGCATTAAAGGAATTGGTAATATATTTTGAGGCATCACCGTTTCAAAAATTTCACTGGGCAGGATTGGTGCCAAAATTGCCTCGTCTGGTTGCAGCAAAAAACCAATGCGTGGCTTGCTCGATAAATCGGGCATCACGGATATTTGTGTGTCATAATGGCCAAGATAAGTTGATGCTCGGCCAGAGAGTATAGATCCAGAAATTATTGAGAATTCACCATCCTTTAATTCGCCATCTAACAGATCTATTAAATTAGCACCTCGCTGTGTTCGTAAAAGGCGTGGGTTGCGAATCATAGGGCCAGCAACTGAAATAATTCGCTCAGCACTAAGCTGCCCGCTAAGGAAAAGATGGCCGATAGCAATGACATCTTCATACCCAATCTGCCAGACAGATTTACCAGATAGTCCAAGACAGTTAAGGTGTGTGCCTGGCAATCCTGCAGGGTGTTTTCCGCTGAACGTTGCATAACGGATATGCTTATTTTGATGTTTTGAAAGTTGCGAACCTGCGGCATGGCAAACCAATACTTGCCCTTGGTTTAATTTTGCAAGGACATCTAAGCCTTGTGCAAAACTTTCTTGTGCTGTTTGCAAGATGATAGCTGGATCCGCTGCGAGCGGATTGCTATCCATTGCAGTCACAAGGATAGCTTGAGCCTGTGCCTCTGGATCAGGGATATATCCAAAAGGGCGCGTTTTAAAAGCCGTCCAAAGACCACTCTTAAGCAGAACCGTGCGCACTTCTTTTGTGATATCAAAAGAAATAGCTGACATGCCTTTGCAAGTGATAATTATAGAATCAAGATTTTTGCGATGCGTGTGATTGATTTTGCAAACTATACCGCAAGCTGGTGCGCTAAATATTATTTCTGGTCGGTTTCGATCTCTAAATAAAGGTTCACCTATTGCGACCTGGTCGCCAAGTTTAGTAAGTGCTTCAAAGCGGATACCATGAAAATCCCTGCCAGACAGCGCAACACAGGATATTTTAGACCCGTTTTCAATAACCTGCCTGGGCGCTTCAGAAGCTGAAATGTCCAGACCTTTCCCGATGGTAAAGTCCATGTCCTCACGATCCGCTGCAGTTTGGGAGCGTATTCAGAGTGCTTCTAACCGCAGCTACTGCTCTCGAAATTACATTAATATTACCATGACCTAAGAAGATTGCAAATGAATTTTGCTACATAGATAGAGTTAAATAGGTTGCATCTGTTCCCGTGATCTATGGACAAACATATTGATAACAATCATTGATCTCAAGGTAAAAGCTAAAGCATTATGACAGACAACATCACACTGGATGCGAGCGTGACATGCGCAGATGTTAAATTATGCCCAATATCCTGAATAACCGACCAAATTCCGCCTCAATGATATCATAGATAATACGAACTGATCAGATACCGCATTGAATATAAACAGGCTTAGGAAAAAAGTCGCTCATGCTGATGTTATATATAAATGCAACCCTATCCAAGGGACAAAACCGACACTGTATAGGTCCATGTTGTTTGAGACACTTCATCCACCTTTTTGGGTATTTTTAATATATGCCATTGGAGTTAATCCTGCAAGGGCGTGATGTGGTCTGTATGTGTTGTATTTTTGCACGGCTTTTTGCAATTCAAAGCGCATTGCTCCGATGCTGTCAGCCAGTATTTTTCTGCAATAATAGAATTCTTCTTTGAAAGTTCTATTTCCACGCTCAACACCGCCATTGTATTTAGGTCTGCTTGGCGGCAGGACACTGAGCGGTATGTTCAAATCCTCACATACCTGTTCAAATTCGGCCATGAATTCGGAGCCACCATCGACCTGTATTGATTTGATTTTAAACGGTGCTTTGTCTATGAGTTCTTTTAAGAACCGCTTGGCAGAAGATGCTTTGGCGTGAGAATATACTTGAGCATGGATAAATTTGGATTTTCTTTCCCATGCTTGGAAATGCTTTACGGTGATGCCATTCTTTGTCACCGTCATGTGGTCAATCTGCACTCGTTCGCCCATTTTTATGTTTTCATACGCCTTGTACACCCAGCGTTTGGCGTGAGAATTTCGGAAATTACGCGTTCGTCTGGCTCTTGGTGCCGAGCGTGATTTGGTGATTATGCCTTTGGTAAATAGGGTTTTCAATATGCGCCCGACTGTACTGGCGCTCATGGTTTGTCCATGATCACGGCGCAAGACAATAGCAATCTTATCCTTGCCCCAGGTCTGATTTTCTCGGCGGATACGCAATACAAGCTGCTTTTCTGCTTCACCCCACTTGGGTTTATTGAGTATTTGAGGTCGTTTTGATGGCGGCATAATGCCGCGTGCAAGCCTATTCAAAACATCTCTATAACGGTAATAACTGGCTCTGGATATGCCGACAAATTCAGCACATTTCTTATCACTAACACCCTCGGCTTTTAACGATTGCCACTTGCGCACTACATCGGCGTGTTTAGCCCTGTAGACATCCAAACATTCTTGTGTACGAGCCCAAGCATATAATCTATAAACGTTTTTGTGTAGATATTTAATCTGCATAACTACTTCCTCTAGTTGGTTGTTGTTTCAAACCCATTCTGGAGGAAGTAGTATAAACAAGCAAAAACTAATTTATCTCACATCTGTCTGAACTTATACAAACCAGCATTATAGAGCTGCTCTGAAGGTTAAAAACAACAGGCACTAAAGTTAATATTGTTATAAAAAATGTCGACCAAAAATCTACCACCAAATATGGCACAAAACCATCAAACCTATTTAGTTGATATAAAATAACCGCTGCGGCACCAACTTGAAATAATGAAACAACTCCAATAAAAATAAGAGATTGAAAGGGTAAAAGCCCATTATTTTTTATGCCCAAAAATTCAGGAACAAAAATAGAAATTGCAAAAGAAAGAACAAGCGCAATTGTAGCGCCAGTTAATCCAAAATTTGTTAAATTAAAATATTTTGCGCTATCACGATTACCTATTGTAATTGCAAAAACTCCACGCGCGGCCAAAATCATCTCATCAATAAAAGTCATATTTTAAAATATCTTTCAATAAAATTATTATATATATTCGTTATTTGCTCAACTTGTCTAAGCGGCACTCTCTCGTCAACCGCATGCATAAAATTTCCAGCCAACCCACATTCAACCACAGGGCAGTGAAGCGCAATGAAACGAGCATCAGAGGTGCCACCAGTTGTTGAGTGGTTTGGGGTTTCACCCGTTAAATCTTTTATCACTTCATCAAGCAGAGCGACATCACCAGCGGGTGGAAAAATAAAACAATTCGCCCCACGTGTTGGGCTTTTAAAAATCACTTCGCAATCTTTAAAATCAACTTCATCAATTTGTTTTTGAATAAAATCAAACAGGCTTTGTTGGTTCCACAAATCATTATGGCGCACATTACATTTTAACATTGCACTTGCAGGAATAACATTAGTTGCTTTGTTACCAACGTCAAAAGTGCTAATTTGCAAACTTGAAGCTTGAAAATGCTTCGTGCCGTCATCAAGCGGTTTTGCAGTTATTGCTGTTACAATTGCCGCCAAAATAGGAATAGGATTATTACACTTTTCAGGATAAGCAATATGCCCCTGCTTGCCCTTAACCTCAATATTTCCATCAAAACTACCACGCCGCCCTATCTTAATTCTATCGCCAACTTTTTTATTCGAGCTTGGCTCCCCAACAATTGCAAAATCAAAC
>JAKISM010000014.1 GCA_021648585.1 Devosiaceae bacterium
GCTCCTGTGACCAAGCAATCACTCATGGTACATATTGCAAGCGCTTTTGCATCAAACCGAGCCGCCAGCGTATAAAGCGCCGCCGCTTCCATTTCAACGGCTAAAACGCCATGCTTTGGTAAATCACCATAAGATTTAGCACCATTTGGCACATAAAAAATATCAGATGAAACAACAGATGCTACATGGGTTTTATAACCACGGGATCTTGATAGGGAAACTGCCGCCTCTAATAAATCATAATCAGCAAATGGGGCATAATGATATGGCGAAAAACAATCGTTCATTGAACTATCGGTAGCAGCACTCATTGCTATAATAATATCACGCACTTTGACCTTTTCGCTAAGCCCACCAGCCGTGCCAACTCTTATAAGGTTTTTCACCTCATAAACATCAAGCAATTCATGGATATATATCGCAGCAGAGGCCTGCCCCATGCCAGTTGCTTGCACCGAGACGTCCATTCCCTTCCATTTCCCGCTAAATCCCAAACAATTACGCACCCCATTTACTTGTCTGGCATCTTCAAAAAAGTTTTCAGCAATCCACTTAGCTCGTAAAGGATCACCAGGTAAAAGTACCGTTTTGGCATAGTCACCTTTTTTAGCTTCATTATGTGGGGTCATTTTACTCTTCCTTTAACTCTAATAACTCTAACTTTTATTTGGGCTTAATATACTACGTAGATTTTGTTCGTCCACACAAAAGTGACAAATAAATGAGAATGAAAAATACTATAATTTAACTCAAGTGCTTGACCAAGTACTATCTATGCGTCATTTAATGTTTCAAATAATTTGAAGTAAAAACAGGAATTGAGCAAATGGAAAAATTTGTTGCCTTTAGTGGGGTTGCCGCTCCAATGCCTACTGTAAATATTGACACGGATATGATTATCCCAAAGCAATATCTTAAAACTATTAAGCGCACAGGGCTTGGCACGGCGCTTTTTTCTGAAATGCGCTATAATGAAGATGGCAGTGAGAACCCTGATTTTGTGCTCAACAAACCAGCCTATAAAAACGCTAATATTATAATTGCTGGTGATAATTTTGGTTGCGGCTCAAGCCGAGAACATGCGCCTTGGGCAATAAAAGATTTTGGTATCAAGGCAATTATCTCAACTTCCTTTGCCGATATTTTTTATAATAATTGCTTTAAGAACGCTATTTTACCAATCATTGTGAGCGAAGCGGAGCTTAATCTGTTGCTTGATGATGCCAATAGAGGAGCAAACGCAACTCTTGATATTGATTTAGAGCAGCAAACAATAAAAGGGCCAGATGGCGGCACTATTAAATTTAGTATTGAGCAAGGGAATAAAGAAAAATTACTTGAAGGGCTTGATGATATTGCAACCACGCTAAAAAGTGAGAGCAAAATTGGCGCTTATGAGAAAAAATTACAACAAGAACAGGCTTGGATTTAGCAAGTTTGGATTTAGTGGGCTTTTGGTTCTTTTTAGCCTTCCTCTTTATCCAAACCCCCACCCCAACCCTCCCCGCAAGGGGGAGGGGGAAGAAAGAGAAGCCCCGCATCCCGCACAACAGGGGGGAGAAGGGGAAATAATTATCTCAAATGAAAGAAAAACATGTCTAAAAAATTATTATTATTACCCGGTGATGGTATTGGCACAGAAATTATGGCTGAAGTTGAAAAGCTAATTGCTTTTCTTAATGAAAATAGGGACACAGGTTTTTCTTATGAAACTGGCTTAGTTGGCGGTGCGGCATATGATGAACATGGTGAGGCTATTTCAGAGCAAGATATGGCAAAGGCTCTTGAGGTAGATGCGGTAATTTTTGGTGCGGTTGGTGGGCCTCAATGGGATAATGTTCCCTATGATAAACGCCCAGAAGCTGGCTTGTTGCGCTTACGTAAAGATTTAGGTCTTTTTGCTAATTTGCGCCCTGCTATTTGTTATGAAGCACTAGCCGATGCTTCTGCATTAAAGCGTGAAATTGTTGAGGGTTTAGATATTTTAATTGTGCGTGAGCTTACGGGCGGTGTTTATTTTGGCGAGCCAAAACAAATTACTGAACTTGGTGATAATGAAAATGGCAAAAATCAAAAACGAGCAGTGGACACACAAGTCTATGAAACTTATGAGATTGATAGAATTGCACGTGTAGCTTTTGATATGGCGATGACACGAGGCAAAAAACTTCATTCAGCCGATAAAAAGAACGTAATGATTTCGGGTGTTTTGTGGGACGAGGTAGTGCGTGAAGTGGCAACTGAATATTCTGAAGTTGAGTTCAATCATATATTAGCCGATAATTCAGCAATGCAATTAGTGCGTAATCCAAAGCAATTTGACGTGATAGTTACTGATAATTTATTTGGTGATGTGCTTTCGGATACTGCCGCTATGTTAACGGGCTCGCTTGGCATGTTGCCATCGGCCTCACTTGGTGCACCAGATGAAAAAACGGGCAAACGCAAAGCTATGTATGAGCCAGTGCATGGCTCAGCGCCCGATATTGCAGGGCAAGGCATTGCCAACCCTATCGCCATGATTGCGTCATTTGCTATGGCGCTACGTTATTCATTTAATATGATTGAATTAGCAGATGAAGTTGAGGGGGCAATCGCAAGCGTACTCGCTGATGGTTTGCGCTCTGGTGATATTATGCAACAGGGTTGTAAAAAAGTAAGCACCAAACAAATGGGTGATGCAATTATTGCAAAACTAGTATAAGAGGATTTATGGGAAAGATTTTACAAAAACTATCAGCCTTTTTTATGCTAAGCACTATTATCGTTTTTAGTGGCACTAGCAGTATTTTGGCACAAAATTCCCCAATTTCTGAAATCCGCTTAGGCATTGCGGCACATTCTGTTGATCGGCCAGGCCCAAATGATGAACCTCTTAATTTCACCCGTCTTGAAGATATTGCGTTTGAAGTTTTGTTTTTCTCACCAGATATTGATGCTTTTTCATGGATTGGCTCACCAAAAATAAATTTTGGCACAACTATCAACACCAATGGGCGTGAAAGCAAAATTCATCTTGCACTAACTTGGCAATTACCAATATTTGAAACTGGATTTTTTGTTGAAGGCACGCTTGGCGCTGCTATTCATAATGGCGCAATAGATGGAGTTGTTGAACCAGCTCGCCGTTTAGGCTCACGGTTTTTATTCTATGAAGCGGCTGGCATTGGCTATAGATTTAACGATAATATGAATGTAATTATATTTGCAGAACATGCTTCAAATGCTAATTTAGTACAGCCAAATTCTGGCATATCAAATATTGGCATAAAATTTGGCTATATTTTTTAAGTGGTTTGAATAGTTTTGCCAATTATTACACATAAAAGATAAAATTAAATTATTACACTTACATAATTTATTGTAATTTTAGGTTGCCCGCATAATTCTGCTAAATATTGATATTCCACCAGATATATTTCGAGAGAACTTTATTTGCAGGCATTTTTCTTTCCCTCGCATAATAGAACTTTTGGAGAGGTTCTTATCTGCATGGCGACGGCGATCAGGCCCAAAATAAGTAGGGGTTTCAAAATATACTATCTCGCAATTAAATTGCATCATTAGGCGTTTTCTAATAGGATTATTATCAAAAGGGCCAGCAATTACATCATCAAAGCCTATAGTAATGCATCGACGAATTACAGCGGGTATAGGTTTTTCGCAAAGATATATTAGCGGAAAAAACCTTATATTATGTCGCTTGCAAGAACGTATTTCCTTAACAAGCTCCTCATAAACCATGATGTCAGACGTATGTTCAAATAAAATAAAACAAACTGGGGTGTGCGCCGTTTGTTGCTCTATATCTTCTATTGAGAAATGAGTGTTTATAGTTAAAAATTTTGCTTGTTGGGCAATATTTTGTAAGCTTGATACAGAAATAGTAGGAGGAGCAGTCAGATTTGTTTCATCTGCTTCCACTAGATAAGCGGCACATTTCATTTTTACGTCCTTTATTATAAAACGATTCTAAATTACAAACGTAAAATATTTATTATTACTTGCAAAAAAATTTGACCGTTTGATAAAATTTTCATTTTGCGCTATCCTATAAATTAAAATAAATAATTTAGGAGTTATCATGGCAAGAGGACAATCAGAAAAGCGTATTTTATCAAATCGTTTAGAGCCTAATGATTATATTAAGGGGTTTTGTGATTTACATTCGCCACTAGATCAACACGAGGCCTTAGTTGAAGCTGAGCGCTGTTTATTTTGTTATGATGCGCCTTGTCAAACTGCCTGCCCTGCAGAAATAGACGTAGCACTTTTTATTAGAGAAATTACTACAAATAACACCTTAGGCGCAGCTAAAACCATATTTGACCAAAATATTTTTGGCGGCATGTGCGCCCGCGTTTGCCCAGTTGAGATATTATGCGAACAGGCATGTGTGCGCCAAACAAGCGAGGGCAAACCTGTAAAAATTGGGCAATTACAGCGCTTCGCAACTGATTTAGCAATGAATGAAGATAAGCAATTTTATCGCTCGCAAAGCTCTACTGGTAAAAAAATCGCTATAATAGGCGCAGGGCCTGCAGGCATTTCCTGTGCGCATCGCCTAAGCATGTTAGGCCATGAGGTAGAAATATTTGACGCCAAACCAAAATCTGGTGGCTTAAACGAATATGGCATAGCCGCCTATAAAAGCGTCAATGATTTTGCGCAAAAAGAAATAAATTATATCCTTAAAATCGGCAATATTAAAATTCATCACAATAAGGCACTAGGACAAGATTTCACTCTAAAAGAGCTTGAAAATAACTATGATGCGATATTTTTAGGGCTTGGGCTTGGGGATGTAAATAATTTAAATATTAAAAATGAAAGCGCAAAAGGCGTTGAAGATGCAATAGATTTTATTGCCAAACTAAGACAAGAACACGACAAATCAAAAATACCTATTGGGCAAGATATCGTAGTAATTGGTGGCGGAATGAGTGCCATTGATGCCGCCATTCAAGCCAAATTGCTTGGCGCTCAAAATGTCACTATTTGCTATAGACGTGGCAAAGAGCAAATGGGCGCAAGTGAGTATGAGCAACAATTAGCAACCTCAAAAGGCGTTGTGATTAAACATTGGCTTAGCCCAAAAAAAATCAAAACAAAACACGGAAAATTAGCTAGCGTTAAATTTAATTATACCGAATTAAAAAATGGCAAACTAATGGATATTAATCAAAGCCTAACTCTAAAAGCCGATCAGCTATTTAAGGCAATAGGGCAAAATCTTATTTCAGAAAGCATCAGCGAGCTACAATTAAAATCAAAACGAATTTTAGTTGATGACAATATGCAAACTTCAAACAAAAAAATCTGGGCAGGTGGTGATTGTATATTTGGCGGTGATGATCTCACCGTTACAGCTTCTGCCAATGGGCGTGATGCAGCCATAGATATAAATAAAAAACTATTAGGAGGGGCAAAATAATGGCTGATCTTAGAAATAAATTTGCAGGCATAAAATCTCCAAATCCATTTTGGCTGGCCTCAGCGCCACCAACTGATAAGGCATATAATGTCGAGCGGGCTTTTAAGGCTGGTTGGGGCGGTGTTATGTGGAAAACACTTGGCGAAGATGGCCCACCAGTAGTTAATGTTAATGGCCCAAGATATGGCGCAATTTTTGGCGGAGATAGACGTTTAATCGGGTTAAATAATATCGAATTAATAACCGATAGGCCATTGCAACTTAACCTACAAGAAATCAAACAGGTTAAGAAAAACTGGCCAGATAGAGCCGTTGTTGTGTCGCTAATGGTACCGTGCGAAGAAGATGCGTGGAAAACCATTTTACCTGTAGTTGAAGCAACTGGAGCGGATGGGATTGAATTGAATTTTGGTTGCCCACACGGCATGAGCGAAAGAGGCATGGGCGCAGCGGTTGGGCAAGTGCCAGAATATATTGAAATGGTTACACGCTGGTGCAAAGCTAATACAAATATGCCAGTTATCGTAAAACTAACCCCCAATATTACTGATATTCGCTACCCCGCACGTGCTGCCCACAAAGGAGGCGCTGATGCGGTTTCACTCATTAATACGATTAATTCCATCACCTCAGTAAATCTTGATATTTTTGCACCCGAACCAACCATTGATGGCAAGGGAACACATGGCGGATATTGCGGGGCGGCGGTTAAGCCCATTGCGCTAAATATGGTAGCTGAAATTGCTCGTGATGCACAAACAAAAGGTCTGCCTATTTCTGGAATTGGCGGCATTGAAAATTGGCGTGGTGCGGCAGAATTTATGGCGCTTGGCGCTGGCAATGTGCAGGTATGTACTGCTGCAATGATTTATGGTTTCAAAATTGTCGAAGAGATGATTTCAGGGCTCTCTAATTGGATGGATGAAAAGGGATATAATTCTATTGATGAATTTGTTGGCAAAGCAGTGCCAAATGTCACCGATTGGCAATTCTTAAATCTCAATCATATTACTAAAGCCAGAATAAATCAGGATCTATGTATTTCATGCGGGCGCTGTTATATAGCCTGCGAAGACACATCACACCAAGCAATAATGGCAACAAAAGACGGGGAGCGCCATTTTGAAATAATGGAAGACGAATGTGTTGGCTGTAACCTTTGCGTAAATACCTGCCCGATTGAAAACTGCATTGATATGGTGGTGTTAAAGACTGGCGAAATTGATGAGCGCACGGGCGAAAAGGTTAGTGGAGATTATGCTAATTGGACTGAGCATAAGAATAATCCAGGGGCGGCATGAGTATCTACAGGCTAGGGACTTTGTTGCAAAAAGGATAGCTTCCGCGATGGAGTAAAACAACAATTTTGCGGATAAATTATTCCTTTACGGAAAGATCAACAACGTCAGATAATCAATCTGACATACATATTTCTCCCAAATGCGTTTTTGTGTTAGACATACATTTAAGAAACCTTGCAGGAGCTTGGTTCGTATAGATTTTACTAGGTGAAAATTTGGGAATTATACTTCGTCTTCTCTCTCGCGCCGTATTCGGAGCCTTTAAGCCGCGTAGCAGATATGCTCGTAATAAATATACTCGTGTATACCAAGCAAAGAAGAAATTTCAGCCTTTTGACGCGAAGAGTGCAACAAAGCAGCCATTCAAGCCTGCTGTGCAAGGCTCTGCCTATATCGTTGATGGCGACACTTTGGTCATTAAGAAAATCCAGATACGACTGTTCGGTATTGATGCGCCTGAGATTAATCATCCCTACGGAATAAAGGCTAAATGGGCTTTGGTTTCTTTGTGCAAGGGGCAAACTGTGCATGTGGAGTTTATTGAACAAGATACCTATGGTCGTACCGTTGCTAAATGCTTTCTGCCAGATGGTCGCGACCTTTCAGCTGAAATGGTCAAACTTGGTTTGGCTATCGATTGGCCAAAGTTCTCAGATGGGAGATATCGTTCGCTGGAAATTGCGGGCGTGCGTAAAAAATTATGGTTGGCCGATGCGCGTCAGAATGGGAGAATGCATGTATGGAAACAATTTGAGGCAAAAAAAGCTCGCGCGACAAAAGAATAATCGCGTAGCTAGGAAAGCAACAGAAATTTTGTAGCGCACGGGCAATAAAGTTAGCAATGATTATGCTAATTGGACAATGCATAAGAATAATCCGAGTGTCTCAAGCTAATATCCCCTCGCCCCATTTGGGGAGAGGGTTAGGGTGAGGAGAAGCATCCAGAAGGGCGCAACATTGTGGGTTGCCTCATATCCTCTATGTCACTCTGAACGTTAGTGAAGAGTCTTTTATGACAATCTAAGATATTTCGCTTTGCTCAATATGACATTGAGTACGCCGCCATAGCGAGGAGGCAAAGCCGACGTGGCTATCCAGAAATGGTTAGCTTTATAAATGTTGATAGTTTCTGGATTGCTTCGCTTTGCTCGCAAAGACGTCGAGACATTAAAACCCTCAAATCTAAGGTATTTATTGACCCACCTCCAAAGAGCGAACAAACAGCTGATAAAGGTGTTTTTCTGCTTTTCTAAAACGGTTTTTTATAGCCTCATCATTGCCCAACACAGCACAAATCTGCACATCAAAATCTGCATAATGCTGAGTAGTTGCCCAAATAGAAAAAATCAAATGATAAGGATCAGTTTTTGTTAAACGCCCCTGTTTCATCCAATTAGCAATTACTTTTGCTTTTTCATCAACTAAAACCTTAAGTTCACCGTTCAGCAGATCAATAATATGAGGTGCGCCTTGCAAAATTTCATTGTTAAACAAGCGGCTTTGACGAGGGTAATCTCGTGCCATTTCAAGTTTACGTTTTATATAGGCAGAAATTTCAGCAATAGGATCGCCCTTAGCATTCATTTCCTCTAATGGTGCAAGCCATTTATCCATTAAGCGCTCAATTAATTCTTTGTGCATTTCTTGTTTTGAAGCATAATAATAAAGAATGTTGGGCTTTGAAATACCTGCCTGTAGCGCTATTTGATCAAGGGTTGAGCCACGAAATCCATTTTTTGAAAAAACTTCAAGCGCCGCCTCTAAAATCACCAAGCGTTTTTGCTTTTGTATTCTAGTGATCGGGGTTTTATTGTCTGTTTTTTTCATAATGGCGCACCCATACTGATAATATCCCCACTTTAGCAATTTTTAACTTGATTGCCAGTGCTTAAATGCTAATATTTTTCCAAATGGTCAAAAATTATGGTTTTGGGAGGAATTATTGCCAGATAATGATATAAATTCAAATAATGTAGTGCCAAATGATTTAAGCGCCTTTTGGATGCCTTTTAGTGCCAATCGTCAGTTCAAAAAACAGCCTCGCATGTTTGTTGGTGCAAAAGATATGCATTATACTACCTCTGATGGGCGCTCGGTGCTTGACGCAACGGCTGGGTTATGGTGCGTAAATGCTGGTCATTGCCGCCCAAAAATCACCAAAGCAATTCAGGAGCAAGCCGCAGAACTTGACTATGCCCCAGCCTTTCAAATTGGTCATCCTAAAGCGTTCGAGCTCGCCAATAAGCTGGTCGATATTGCGCCAAAGGGCATGGATAATGTGTTTTTCACCAATTCAGGCTCTGAATCGGTTGAAACAGCGCTAAAAATTGCCCTCGCTTATCATCGGGTAAAAGGAGAAGGCTCTCGTTTTCGTCTTATTGGGCGTGAGCGTGGCTATCATGGGGTGAATTTTGGTGGTATTTCGGTTGGTGGTATTGTGCCAAACCGCAAAATGTTTGGCACGCTTCTAACAGGTGTCGATCATTTGCCGCACACGCATTTACCGCAAAAAAATGCATTTTCAAAAGGCGAGCCAGAACATGGCGCAAACCTAGCTGATGAATTAGAGCGCATTGTCGCTCTACATGATGCTTCAACCATTGCCGCCGTAATAGTTGAGCCAGTTGCAGGATCAACTGGTGTGCTTATTCCTCCTAAAGATTATTTACAACGATTGCGCAAGATTTGCGATAAATATGGCATATTACTGATTTTTGATGAGGTAATTACTGGTTTTGGACGTTTAGGAACGCCATTTGCCGCTGATTATTTTGGGGTAATTCCAGATATTATGGTGACGGCAAAAGGCCTAACTAATGGCGTTATTCCAATGGGTGCGGTGTTTGTTAAATCTGAAATTCATGACGCTTTTATGAATGGGCCCGAACATATGATAGAATTTATGCACGGCTATACATATTCAGGAAATCCAATAGCCGCTGCTTGCGCTTTAGCAACGCTTGAAACTTATCAAGATGAAGGCCTGTTAACTCGTGGTGCTGAATTGGCTGATTATTGGCAACAAGCATTACATTCCTTGCATGATGCGCCGCACGTGATTGATATTCGTAATATCGGCTTAATCGGTGCAATCGAATTACAGCCAATAGCAGGCGAGCCAACAAAACGTGCTTTTGCGGCCTTTATTAAAGCATTTGATAGCGGGCTGTTAATTCGCACCACTGGCGATATTATTGCCCTCTCGCCACCGCTGATAATTGAAAAAGCACATATTGATGAAATTGTTGAGCGCTTGCGTACCATATTAGAAGAGGTTGAATAATGTATATAATAAATAATGCGATTGATGGAAAGCCTATCACTTCATCATCAACAAAAATGGCAAAGATTTTTAACCCTGCAACGGGTGAGCAAATTGGCTCATTACCTCTTTCAAGCGATAATGAAATTGAAATGGCAATTCAAAATGCCAAAAAAGCGCAGCCAGCATGGGGCGATATGCCGCCCGCCAAACGCTCTCGCATCATGTTCAAATTTTTACAATTACTCAATGAAAACATCGACGATCTCGCACGTGAAATATCACGTGAACATGGTAAAACTCACGAAGATGCACTTGGTGAATGCGCTCGTGGCATTGAAGTGGTTGAATATTCTTGTGGCATTGCACAAATGTTAAAGGGCGAATATTCACGCAATGTCGGCCCCGCTATTGATACAATTTCTACCCGTCAACCTTTGGGCGTTGTGGCAGGAATTACGCCATTTAACTTCCCAGCAATGGTGCCAATGTGGATGTACCCAATGGCAATAGCTGCAGGCAATGCTTTTATTCTTAAGCCGAGCGAGCGCAATCCATCGGCGGCGATGTTTTGTTGGGAATTATTCCAACAAGCTGGCCTGCCAAACGGAATTTTTAACATTGTACATGGCGATAAATCAGCGGTTGATTATTTACTTGATAGTCCTGACATCAAAGCAATTTCATTTGTTGGCTCAACACCTATTGCTGAATATGTTTATCAACGTGGCACAAAAGCAGGCAAGCGTGTGCAAGCATTGGGTGGCGCAAAAAACCATATGATTATCATGCCCGATGCCGATATTGAGGGCGCAGCAAACGCATTAATGGGTGCGGCATTTGGCTCGGCTGGTGAGCGTTGTATGGCGATTTCGGTTGCCGTGCCAGTTGGCAAAGAAACCGCAGATAAATTAGTCGCTTTGTTAAAACCAAAAGTTGCAGCATTGAAAATTGGCATTGCCAGTGATGAAACTGCTGAAATGGGTCCTCTAATCACTAAGGCACACCAAGAAAAAGTAATTGATTATATTAATCAGGGTGAAAAAGCTGGAGCTGATTTATTAGTAGATGGGCGTGAATTTTCGCTTCAGGGCTATGAGGGCGGCTATTTTGTTGGCGGTACATTATTTGATAATGTCACTTCCGATATGAGCATTTATAAAGACGAAATTTTTGGCCCTGTTTTATCCGTTGTGCGTAAAAACAGTTTTGATGAAGCGGTGGATTTAATTCACGGCCATGAATATGCCAATGGCACGGCAATTTTCACTAGAGATGGTGATGCGGCAAGAAGTTTTGCTGATAGGATAGAGGTTGGCATGGTTGGAATTAACGTACCCATTCCAGTACCAGTAGCCTATCATTCTTTTGGCGGCTGGAAACGATCATCATTTGGCGATCATGGAATTTATGGCCCCGAAGCTGTGCATTTTTATACAAGGCTAAAAACCATCACCCAGCGCTGGCCAACTGGAGTTAAAGAGGGGGCGAAATTTACGTTCCCAAGTTAAGAGGGAAACGACAACGCCAAGTCCCCCTCCCCCTCTAGGGGTGGGGGTTAAAACATAAAAAGCGGTGGGGGCTAGAAATATAAAAGAGCCAAAAATTGTCATCCTGAACGATAGTGAAGGATCTTATATAACAAAGATTCTTCGGCTTTGCCTCAGAATGACAAAACAGACTCAAAAAGACGAAAATTGAAGGAGGAAAAAATGTCAGCAGCAGGAGAAAACCTAAAAATAAATTCCGAGCGCCTTTGGGAATCGCTTATGGATATGGCTAAAATCGGACCGGGAATTGCTGGTGGCAATAATCGCCAGACGCTTACCGATGAAGATAGCGAGGGTCGTAAATTATTTCAACACTGGTGCGAAGAGGCTGGCCTAAGCATGGGCGTTGATAAGATGGGCACAATGTTTATGCGCCGTGAAGGGCAAGATGCAAACGCATTACCTGTCTATGTTGGCAGCCATCTTGATACGCAACCAACGGGCGGTAAATATGATGGCGTGCTTGGAGTGCTGGCAGGGCTTGAACTGGTGCGCACATTAAACGATCTTGATATAAAAACCAAACACCCGATCGTTGTAACTAACTGGACAAATGAAGAAGGCACAAGATTTGCCCCTGCCATGATGGCATCAGGGGTTTTTGCAAATATGCATACGTTAGATTGGGCGTATGATAAGGAAGACGCAGAGGGCAAAAAATTTGGTGATGAGTTAAAGCGTATTGGCTGGCTTGGTGATGAAGAAGTCGGGGCTAGAAAAATGCATGCGTTTTTTGAACTTCATATTGAGCAGGGCCCTATTTTAGAAGCTGAAAATAAAGAAATTGGCGTGGTGACGCACGGTCAGGGCTTGAGTTGGACAGAAGTGACAATAATTGGCAAAGACAGCCATACTGGCTCTACCCCAATGCCAATGCGAAAAAATGCCGGTTTGGGAATGGCAAAAATATTGCAACTTGTTGATGATATTGCATACTCGCATAAGCCCGATGCGGTGGGGGCGGCAGGGCATATTGATATCTATCCAAATTCACGCAATGTCATTCCCGGAAAAGTAGTTTTCACCATAGATTTTCGCTCGCCAGATTTAGCGACTATTCAAGATATGGAAAGCCGACTTAAGACAGAGGCAAAAAAAATCTGCGCTGAAATGGGCTTAGGAATTTCATTTGAAAAAGTCGGCGGGTTTGATCCGGTAACATTTGATGAAAAATGCGTTAGCGCTGTCAGAAATGCCGCTGAGCGCTTAGGATATTCGCACCGAAATTTAATTTCAGGTGCTGGGCATGATGCGTGCTGGATAAGCCGCACCGCCCCAACCGCTATGGTTATGTGCCCGTGTGTTGATGGGTTAAGCCATAATGAAGCAGAGGAAATTTCAAAAGAATGGGCTACTGCTGGGGCGGAGGTTTTGATGCATGCGGTGGTTGAAATTGCGGAGATTGTTGAATAATGAAAAAATCTGGGTGTTTGGCAAGTGCATTTATTTTGACGTTGATTTCAGCGCCTGCTATATCCGCACCCCTGCCTGGTGCTAATTGGGATTGGCAGCTTTCTGTTGAGCAAATAGAGCCACCAAAGGGCATAAGAGCATTTGGCACAGATCCAGATAGTGTAACACGTGAACAGATTATGATGCTCAATGAGGCTGGAATTTATACAATTTGTTATGTGAGCGTTGGCACGCTGGAAAACTGGCGCTCTGATAAAAATATTTTCTATGATCAAACTATTTTTAATTCACCAGTGGTTGGTAAAAAATACGAAGGTTGGCCTGATGAGTTTTTTCTTGATATTACTAACCCCAATTTGCGTTTTGTCATGCAAAAGCGCTTTCTTGATTGCGCCCTAAAGGGTTTTAAGGCAATCGAGCCTGATAATATGGACGTTTACATAAACGATTCTGGGTTTAATATTAGCGCTGAGCAGACCATTACCTACATAAAGCAATTAGCAAAAGACGCTCACGATCAAGGGCTAGAAATAGGGCAAAAAAATGTGCCCGAACTTACAAACCAACTGGTTGGGATTTTAGATTTTGTCATTACTGAGAGCTGTTATCAAGATAATTGGTGTGAAGATGCTTTGCCTTATATTGAGGCGGGCAAGCCGATTTTTGATGCCGAATATGATGATAGGAAAATAGATTTTAAGGCGGCTTGTGCTTATGCAAAGAAACATAAAATATCAATGATATTAAAAAAGCGTGATTTAGGAAAAGACTATCAATCTTGTGAATAATAGTTAAGGGAGGAGAGAAAAATGAGCAGTAAAATAATTAAAGGCGGAACGATTGTCACCGCAGACCGCACCTATAAGTCCGATGTAAAAATCGAGGGCGGGAAAATCACCGAAATCGGTGATAATCTTTCTGGTGATGAAATATTAGATGCCAGCGGTTGTTATGTCATGCCGGGTGGTATTGATCCGCATACTCATCTTGAAATGCCATTTATGGGCACTTATTCCTCAGATGATTTTGAAAGTGGCACGAGAGCGGCATTAGCTGGCGGCACTACTATGGTGGTGGATTTTGCGCTGCCTAATCCTGAACAATCTTTGCTTGAAGCGCTCTCGATGTGGGATAATAAATCGACCCGTGCAAATTGTGATTATTCTTTTCATATGGCGATAACTTGGTGGGGCGAGCAGGTTTTTGATGAAATGGAGGAAGTCACCAAACGTGGCATTAATACGTTTAAACATTTCATGGCATATAAGGGCGCTTTGATGGTTGATGATGATGAAATGTATTCATCATTTCAGCGTTGTGCATCGCTTGGCGCTTTGCCTATGGTACATGCAGAGAACGGCGATATAGTGGCGCAAATGCAGGCAAAATTATTGGCAGAAGGCAATGTAGGGCCCGAAGCACACGCTTATTCCCGCCCACCAGAAGTTGAGGGCGAAGCCGCTAATCGGGCTATTATGATTGCCGATATGGCTGGCGTGCCGCTTTATATTGTGCATTTATCCTGCGAGCAAAGCCACGAAGCTGTGCGCCGAGCTCGCCAAAAAGGAATGCGGGTTTTTGGTGAGCCGCTTATTCAGCATCTCACACTCGACGATAGTGAATATCAAAATAAAGATTGGGATCATGCGGCACGCCGAGTAATGAGCCCACCATTTAGAAATAAAATGCACCAAGATAGTCTATGGGCTGGCTTGCAAGCTGGCTCGTTGCAAGTGGTAGCAACCGATCATTGCGCCTTTACCACCAAACAAAAACGCTCTGGCATCGGCGATTTTACCCTTATCCCAAATGGCACTGGCGGCCTAGAAGATAGAATGCCAATGCTCTGGACTTATGGCGTAAATACGGGTCGCCTAACCATGAATGAGTTTGTAGCAGTTACCTCAACCAATATTGCCAAAATCCTTAATACCTATCCCAAAAAAGGTGCAATATTGGTTGGGGCCGATGCGGATATTGTGGTTTGGGATCCAAAGCGAGAAAAAACTATTGCCGCAAAAACTCAGCAAAGCGCCATTGATTATAATGTGTTTGAGGGTAAGAAGGTTAAAGGTCTGCCACGCTTTACGCTTACTCGTGGTCATGTGGCAGTTGTTGAAAATGAGATTAAAACTCAAGAAGGGCACGGCGAATTTGTTGCTCGTGAGCCTTTCCCAGCGGTCAATAAAGCACTATCAAAATATAAAGAAATATCAGCACCACGAAAAGTTGTACGCACTGGTATTCCGCAAAGTGGGGTTTGATATGGCAGGTTTAACACTAAATCACCTCCCTCCCCCTTGCGGGGAGGGATTGAGGGTGGGGGTTAGGAATAAGTCTCGGGTGGGGGTTCAGCGCAAAGCCTCTATGTATAAATTTAACTCAATAGTGCAAAGAATTACATTAGCATTTTCTGCTTTTTTCTTTAATTTTGATGTTTTTTATAAATCCATTTTACCCTTCCCACTTCTCTTATCCATGTCCCCACCCCCGACCCCTCCCCCGCAAGGGGGAGTGGAGAAGAAGAAAGTCTGTTCCTAATGAGTAACACCCCCGTAATTTCAGCCAAAGATATGTCGCTAACATTTGAAACAAATGATGGGCCCGTACATGCGCTTAAAGATATAAATCTTGAAATTAATGAGGGCGAATTTGTTTCTTTTATTGGCCCTTCTGGTTGCGGCAAGACCACATTTTTACGAGCAATCGCTGATCTTGAAAAACCAACTAAAGGTGAGATTTTTGTAAATGGCATGACCCCGAACGAGGCACGCAAAAACCGAGCTTATGGTTATGTATTTCAATCGTCAGCACTATTATCATGGCGCACCGTTGAGCAAAATGTTGCTTTGCCGCTTGAAATTACTGGCATATCAAAATCTGAAAAACAACAACATATTGAGCGCACGCTTTCTATGGTTGATTTAATTGGCTTTGAAAAAAAATACCCACACCAATTATCAGGCGGTATGCAACAACGTGTTTCAATTGCTCGTGCGCTGGCATTTGATGCAAAATTATTGCTGATGGACGAGCCGTTTGGGGCGCTAGACGAAATTGTTCGTGATCACCTTAATAGGCAATTATTAGAATTATGGCGAAAGGCAAAAATGACAATTTGCTTTGTTACTCATTCAATTCCTGAAGCGGTTTATCTCTCGACAAAAATTGTTGTTATGTCGCCACGCCCCGGAGAAATTGCCGATATTATAGATTCTAGCCTGCCAAATGAGCGCCCATTAGAAATTCGTGAAAGTAAAGAATTTTTAGATATTGCACACCGAGTGCGTGAAGGCTTGCGTGCCTCTCATTCTTATGATGAGGAAAATGCTTAATGAGAGCAATTTTTCAAAGCAAAACATTTGCTATTCTGACAATCCTTCTCACACTATTGGTGATCTGGTACGCAATGGCAATTAAGCTCAATACGCCGTGGCAATTAGGGGTCTATGAAAGGGCTGGAATTAGCGAATGGACTAATAGCCAATTTATCAATGACACGCTAAACCAAAAACGCCCAGTTTTACCTTCAGCGCATCAGGTTTTTAGCGAAATGTATGTAACTATATTTCAAAAGCCAATTACTTCCAAACGCTCACTAGTCTATCATTCGTGGATTACCCTTTCCGCAACTTTGCTTGGCTTTGCTATTGGCACTTTATTTGGTATTCTCATTGCCATTGGCATAACCAATAATAAAGCGCTAGATCGCTCGCTTATGCCGTGGGTAATTGCTAGCCAAACCATTCCGATTTTAGCCATAGCACCAATGATTATTGTGGTACTAAACGCCATTGGGCTTTCGGGGCTTTTGCCAAAAGCGCTTATTTCAACCTATCTTAGTTTCTTCCCAATCGTTGTTGGAATGGTCAAGGGTTTTCGCTCTCCAAAAGGCATCCAGCTAGATTTAATGCAAACTTATTTTGCCTCCCCCATGCAGATATTTTTTAAACTTCGCTGGCCTTCAGCTTTACCCTATTTATTCACCTCCATGAAGGTGGCGATTGCCATTGCGTTAGTTGGGGCAATCGTTGGTGAATTACCAACTGGTGCAGTTGCAGGGCTTGGGGCACGGCTTCTTAGCGGCTCTTATTATGGACAAACAGTGCAAATTTGGTCGGCTCTATTTATGGCGGCGATATTGGCGGCAAGTTTAGTTATGATTGTTGGCTTGATTGAAAAGCGAGTTACAAAAAATATGGGGCTGACAACATGAATTATGGGGCTGCTACTAATTGGACGATAGTATTTTTTACATTTGTATTTTGGCTGGCTGCGTGGTTTCTAAATTCTTGGCTAGTCAAGCAAGAAGAAAAAGCCCCAAACCTTAAAAATTTTAATACAATAGCAGTGCCAATAATATTTGGCATTACCTTATTAGTTGTTTGGGAGGGATTGGTGCGTGGGTTTAACGTACCAACAGTATTATTGCCGCCCCCTTCAATGATTTGGGAGCGTATAATAAATTCAACTGATATATTATGGCTTGATTTCAAACAAACTTTCTTAAAAGCGGTTCTTATTGGTTATGCGCTTGGTTGTGGTTCAGGATTTTTAGTGGCTATTGCGATAGATCGCTCGCCTTTTTTACAACGAGGTCTATTGCCGCTTGGTAATTTTGTTTCAGCTTTGCCCATTGTTGGTGTCGCGCCAATTATGGTGATGTGGTTTGGTTTTGATTGGCCATCAAAAGCGGCGGTGGTCATAATAATGACCTTTTTCCCAATGCTAGTGAACACGATATCAGGTCTTAGCGCATCAAATAATATGGAGCGAGATCTCATGCGCACTTATGCTAGCTCTTACTGGCAAACATTATTTAAGTTGCGCCTACCAGCAGCTGGGCCATTTATTTTTAATGCGCTTAAAATAAATTCAACTTTGGCGCTAATTGGTGCTATTGTTGCGGAGTTTTTTGGAACACCCATTTATGGAATGGGTTTTAGAATATCAACAGAAGTTGGCCGAATGAATGTTGATATGGTATGGGCTGAAATTGCAATGGCTGCAGTTGCTGGCTCGCTTTTTTACGGTGTAATAGCGCTCATAGAGCGAAAAGTCACCTTTTGGCATCCTTCAATAAGAGGGGGGCGCAACTGAAATTTGAAAAACTAATAAAAATATACTAAACTTAATAAATCAAAACAGGGAGAATAAAATGAAAAAACTAATTAAATCAATGCTAGTTGGCGCAATGGCGCTAACGGCACTACCAGCTTTTGCTGATAGCGGTGACGTAACATTGCAACTAAAATGGGTAACGCAAGCCCAATTTGCAGGTTATTATGTAGCACAAGACAAAGGCTTTTATAAAGATGAAGGGCTAAACGTAACCATTAAAGCTGGTGGTCCAGATATTGCGCCTGCGCAAGTTTTAGCTGGTGGTGGCGCAGATGTTATTATCGATTGGATGCCTTCAGCACTTGCAACAAGAGAAAAAGGCGTGCCGCTAGTTAATATCGCTCAGCCGTTCAAATCTTCGGGCATGATGCTAACTTGTCGTAAAGATAGCGGCATTAAAACGCCTGCTGATTTTAAGGGCAAAACGCTTGGCGTTTGGTTCTTTGGCAATGAATATCCGTTCCTTTCATGGATGAGCCAATTAGGTATTCCAACAAATGGCGGCGATGATGGCGTTGAAGTTCTAAAACAAGGCTTTAATGTTGATCCTATCCTACAAAATCAAGCCGCTTGTGTTTCAACCATGACATATAATGAATATTGGCAAATTATCGATGCTGGTCTATCAGCTGATGATTTAGTGGTGTTTAAATATGAAGATCAAGGCGTTGCAACTTTAGAAGATGGTATTTATGCACTTGAAAACCGTCTAGCTGATCCTGAATTTGCTGACGAAATGGTGCGCTTTGTTAGAGCTTCAATGAAGGGCTGGAAATGGGCAGAAGAAAACCCAGATGCAGCAGCAATGATCGTGCTTGAAAATGATGATACTGGTGCGCAAACAGAAGCACATCAAAAACGCATGATGGGCGAAATAGCAAAACTAACTGCTGGCTCAAACGGTGCTCTAGATGTTGCCGATTTCCAAAGAACGGTTGATACATTACTTGCTGGTGGATCTGATCCAGTTATTTCTGGTCAGCCAGAAGGCGCATGGACAAGTGCTATTACTGATAAAGCTTTGGGTATGTAAGTAATATTATTACTAATTTGAATAAGAGGCGGAGCAAAAGCTCCGCCTTTTTATTTGTCATACTTGAGCGTAGCGATGTCATGTTGAGCGAAGCCGAAACATCTTAGATCCTTCACTTCGTTCAGGATGACATGCAAAATATTATGCTTCGCTACCCTCAACATGACACTAGTCGCTATGCTGAGAAAACTATAAAAGCTTGTCCTCATATTTACACCATTTGCTAATGATGCAGTGAGCGCAATCTGGTTTTCTGGCTTTGCAGACATAGCGCCCATGTAAAATCAGCCAATGATGGGAATTAAGTAAATATTTTTTTGGGATTACTTTTAGTAATATTTTTTCAATTTCAAGCGGGGTTTTACCAATGGCTAATCCCGTGCGATTACTAATGCGAAATAGGTGCGTGTCTACTGCAATGGTTGGCTGACCAAAGCCAATATTAAGCACGACATTTGCGGTTTTGCGCCCCACACCAGGTAAAGATATTAGTGCCTCTCTATCATTTGGAATTTTGGAATTATATTGCTCAAATAATATTTTTGAAAGCGCTAAGGTGTTTTTTGCTTTATTTCGATAAAGCCCAATAGATTTAATATGATTAGTTAATTTTTCAAGCCCCAAATCAAGCATTCTTTCTGGGCTATCAGCTATTGCAAAAAGCTCTTTTGTTGCTTTGTTTACTCCCTTATCAGTTGCCTGTGCACTTAGCACTACTGCAACCAAAAGCGTAAAAAGATTTACATAATCAAGCTCGCCTTTGGGATTTGGGTTATGTTTTTCAAAAGCACTAAAAATAGCCTCAATCTCTTGTTTACTTAATATTGATTTGGGTATTTGTTTTTTATTATTATTTGTCAAAATCGGCTCGCTTTAATTTATTTTCTAACTAAACTAATCTTATGGAAAACTATCTTAAAGAGCAAAGTGAAGATTATCAAATTGTGCAACAAGCAATTGCTTATCTTAGTAAAAATAATGCTAGCAATGTTGATTTAGAAAATTTTGCCCATGCGTTAGGATTAAATGAGCGCTTGCTTGTTGCTTTATTTAAGCGTTGGTGCGGCCTATCACCAAAATCATTTATGCAAGCAGTGGCACTTGATCATGCCAAAAAATTATTAAAGCAAAATGCCAGTATCCTAACAACTAGCAACGAAGTAGGGCTTAGCTCGACCTCTCGTCTTTATGATTTATTTGTTACCCATCACGCAATGCCACCCGGTGCTTGGGCTAATAGAGGTGAGGGATTAAACATGATCTGGGGCATTGCTCCATCAATATTTGGTAATGCAATGTTGTTTATTACTGATTATGGTCTTGCGGGATTGGCATTTTTTGACGATGGGGAAGAGAAAAAAACTTATCTTGATATGGCAAATCGTTGGCCAAAAGCAAAATTTGAGCGCAATGATTTACAAATTGCGCCTTATGCTACAAAAATCTTTGATAAGAATAAATGGAAAAAGAGCGATCCAATAAAAATAATATTTATAGGCACTGATTTTGAAATTCGCTGCTGGCAAGGATTATTATCTATTCCAATGGGCAGCGCCATAACTTATGGCACTTTAGCAAAAAACATAAAGAAGCCAAAAGCTGCACGTGCAGTTGGGGCAGCGATTGGGCGCAATCCAATTTCATTTATTGTGCCGTGCCATCGTGTTGTAGGGCAGAGCGGCAAATTAACTGGCTATCATTGGGGCTTAAATCGAAAAAGAGCCATGCTTGGTTGGGAGTCTGGTGCTAATAGTTAATTCAAAATAGTTTTGTTTTTGGCTAAAAAATCACCCACCAAATGTAAAGAGCCGCAAATTAACACACGGGCATTTTTAATTTTTGCAGCGCTTTTTAATGCCGCTTTAATTGAGCGCTCAGGCTTGGCATTAAAGCCCTGCTTAATAGCAATTTTTGCCAAATCCTTAGCACTAATACTAGCTCTATCACCGCCAATGGGAATGGTGATAACCTGTGAAACTATGCCCTCAAATTTACCTAAAAACCCGGCCACATCTTTATTGGCGTAAGAGCCAATTATTAATACTAGAGGTTTTTTGTTTTTGTCGGCTCTTTTATGTTTGTCGCCGTTGGTCGCTTTGCTCCCGTCCCCGACACCCCCGCCGTTTATTCTTTTCCTATTGCTTGTTTTGCTCTCTTTGCTTGTGCTCGCACCGCCGTTTTTTGCACTCATACTAACAGGCCAGAGTGCCTGTGCCAAAACTTTTGCCCCTGCAATATTATGTCCGCCATCAAGCCATAATTCGTGGGTTTTAGGCAGGATATCATATAATTCGCCCTGTTTTATTGCCATCAAGCGCCCTGCCCATTGAGTGTTTTTTAGCCCAATAGCAATTTCATGTTCGCTTATCGGCAATTCAAAATGCCTGATTGCAGCAATGGCAAGGGCGGCATTTTCATATTGAAAATCTCCTCTTAAAGCAGAGGAAGGTAAATCTAACAGCCCCTTTTCATCTTGATAGATAAGCCGCCCATTTTGCTTAAAACCATCATAATCTTGCCCTTGAACAAAGGGTGTTACGCTCAAACTATTTGCATATTTTATAATAGAATTTTGTGCCTCTTCGCTTTGTCTGCCAATTACCAGGGTTACATTTTTTTTAATAATCCCTGCTTTTTCATGGGCAATTTTTGTTAGGTTATTACCTAAAAATTCTACATGATCGATTGAAACAGGGGTGATAATTGTTCCAAACGGTTCATCAATTACATTGGTTGCATCAAAGCGCCCACCAAGCCCAACTTCAAGCAAAAGATAATCGGCACTAATTTTTGAAAATAAATAAAACGCCGCAGCAGTGGTTATTTCAAAATAAGTAATTGGTGCGCCAGCATTTATTTTTTCGCAATGTTCAAGCGCTTTATTTAGTCTTTTGGCTGAAACCAATTTACCAGCTAATCTTATACGTTCACGAAAAGAAACTAAATGCGGAGAAGAATAGACATGCACTTTTTTATTTGCAGCTTCAAGCATAGCACTTAAATGCGCAATGGTTGAGCCTTTGCCATTTGTACCTGCAACATGAATGGTTTTTGGCAAATTATCTTGTGGCCGCCCCAATAATTCAAGCAACCGCTCAATCCTATTTAATTTAAGATCTATAAGCTTATTTGGGTGCAGCTCAAGCAGGCGCTTTAATATTGCATCGGTACGCATTCAAAAAGCCTATTCAGCGTGGGCAGCCTCTGGTGGCACAGAGCTTAATAGGCCATCATCTTTATCTATGCTAACAGGCTGTTCTTTTGGCTCAGCATCTTGTTGGTCTGCTAGTATAATAGATGTTGATTTTTCAACAGCAGGCAGACCCATAAACATTAACAACAAAGAAGAAATTACATCACGTAAATTATGGCGATGCACAACCATGTCCACCATGCCATGCTCGAGTAAATATTCAGAACGCTGAAAACCTTCGGGTAGTTTTTCACGAATAGTTTGCTCAATTACCCGAGCGCCAGCAAAACCAATTTGCGCACCCGGTTCGGCAATATGCACATCACCAAGCATGGCGTAAGATGCGGTTACGCCGCCAGTTGTTGGGTTGGTGAGAACCACAATATAGGGCAGGCCAGCACGCTTTAATCTTTTAACGGCTACTGTTATTTTAGGTAATTGCATTAAGGATAGGATACCCTCTTGCATTCTTGCACCACCAGATGCGGTGAAAATAACAAATGGTAGTTTACTTTCTATTGCAACATTGATGCCCTTAACAATAGCAGCACCTGCGGCAATGCTTAAAGAGCCAGCAATAAAATCAAAATCTTGCACCGCTACAATAATTTCTTGCGCCTTTAATTTGCCCCTAGCTAAAACCACCGCATCATACATGCCTGTTTTATTGCGATGTTCTTTTAGGCGGTCTGAATAGCGTTTAAGATCACGAAATTTAAGCGGGTCTTGCACTACTTGCGGCAAGTCTAATTCTTCATATTCGCCAGCATCAAAAAAGCTTTTAAGCCTATCTGAGGATTTTATTTTCATGTGATAATTAGAATTTGGCACAACCCATTGATTGGCTTCAAGATCACGATGAAAAATCATCTCGCCAGATTGCGGGCATTTAACCCAAAGATTATCGGCAACATCACGCTTATGTAAAAACGAGCGAATTTTGGGGCGAACAACTTTATCTATCCAGTTCATAAGATTTTCTACCTGTTAATTGAGCCATTTACTGACTCTTATATAGTGATTATTTTGAACTTATCATCTAAAAAGCAAAGCTACAACAACGAATATCATCAACTGCATTGTCGTGCTGAGCCAATCTGTCATGCTGAGCGAAGGCGAAGCATCTTAGACCCTTCGGCTTCGCTCAAGGTGACATAGAGAGGATCAGAATAATAATCTTATCTTGCTTGGCGCACACCTTTGGCCAATGAGCGCACAATTTCAAGTACAATATTTACGCTTTTATCGCTCGTTTTTTCATTTTCTAAACTATCACCTAGTGCCTTAATTAAAACGCTAGCAACTACTACCCCATCAGCATGTTTAGCTATCACTTTGGCATCGTTAGGAGTTTTTATACCAAAACCAACTGCAACAGGTAATTCTGTTTGTGATTTTATACGCTTAACCGCCTTCTCCACCTTGTCATAATTTGCAATTTTAGAGCCTGTTATACCCGTAATTGAAACGTAATAGATAAAACCAGAGGAATTTTTTAACACGGTTTTTAAACGTTCATCATTTGTTGTTGGGGTGGTGAGGCGAATAAAATCTATATCCGCTTTTAGTGCTGGTAGGCATAATTCATCGTCTTCTTCGCTTGGTAAATCAACAACGATAAGCCCATCTATCCCAGCTTTTTTTGCCTCAGACAAGAAATTATCAACCCCAAAAATATAAATCGGATTATAATAGCCCATTAAAATAATAGGCGTTTTTTTATCTTTTTGGCGAAAAGAAGCAACCATATCAAGGGTTTTTTGCAAAGTTTGCCCATTTTTAAGCGCCACATGCCCCGCCGCTTCTATAACAGGCCCGTCAGCCATCGGATCAGAAAACGGCATACCCAATTCGATAATATCAGCGCCAGCTTTAGGAAATCCATCCATTATTGCTTGGCTGGTTTTTATATCAGGATACCCAGCGCTAACGAATGGCATAAAAGCGGCACGATTTTCATTTTTGCATTTTTCAAAGGCTTTTTTAATTCGATTTTCACTCATATTAAAGCTCCACCCCAAGATGTTTACCAACAGTTTCAACGTCCTTATCGCCACGCCCTGAAAGATTAAGCACTATGGTTTGCTCTTTATCCATTGTTGGGGCGAGTTTTATTACTTGTGCTAGGCCGTGCGCACTTTCTAGCGCTGGAATTATGCCCTCTAATTTGGTGCAAATTTGAAAAGCATCAAGTGCTTCTTTATCGGTAATGGGCGCATAATTTACTCGCCCACTATCCTTAAGAAACGAATGTTCAGGTCCAACTCCCGGATAATCAAGCCCTGCTGAAATTGAATGACCCTCTAAAATTTGCCCGTCCTCATCTTGCAACAAATAAGTGCGATTGCCGTGTAGCACACCCGGCTTTCCACCACTCATAGATGCGGCATGACCATTTTCAACTTCAAGCCCATATCCGCCAGCTTCTGCGCCATATAATTTAACTTCACTATCATCTAAAAATGCATGAAATATACCAATAGCGTTTGAGCCGCCGCCAATACAGGCAACTATTGCGTCTGGTAATTTGCCCTCAACTTTTAAAAATTGCTCTCTTAATTCGTGCCCAATAATAGATTGAAAATCTCTAACCATTGCAGGATAGGGGTGAGGCCCTGCCGCTGTTCCTATCAGATAATAAGTGTCATCTACATTTGTAACCCAATCACGAAGTGCTTCGTTCATAGCGTCTTTTAATGTGCCAGCGCCTGCGCTTACTGCAATGACTTTTGCCCCTAATAATTTCATGCGAAATACATTTGGCGCTTGGCGCTCAACATCCGTTGCGCCCATATAAATAACACAAGGAAGACCAAAACGAGCGCAAACTGTGGCGGTTGCAACTCCATGTTGGCCTGCACCAGTTTCTGCAATTATACGAGTTCGCCCCATGCGCTTGGCTAATAATATTTGCCCTAAGCAATTATTAATCTTATGCGATCCTGTGTGGTTTAACTCTTCTCGTTTGAAATATATTTTGGCGCCATTTAATTCGTTTGTTAAACGTTCAGCAAAATAAAGCGGAGAGGGGCGACCTGTATAAGTTGAGTTTAATTGATTTAACTCGGCTTGATAGGCTTTATCGTTTTTGGCTTTTTCATATTCACTTTGAAGTTCTAAAATTAGCGGCATTAGGGTTTCGGCAACAAAACGTCCACCAAAAATACCCAAATGCCCGTTCTCATCGAGGCCATTTTTTAATGAGTTTTTCAAGTTGTTATTTTCCATTA
>JAKISM010000015.1 GCA_021648585.1 Devosiaceae bacterium
AGAAGGTGAGAAGAGTAAATCAGATGAGAATTTTGAGCGCCCAACGTGGCGATTTGGAACTAATTCAAACTATAAAACGGTAAAGAAAAATCCAAAGCCATCTGACCCTACAAATCTATATGCCCGCCTAGAAGCACGTACAAGGGGCGATAATCCTAATAGAAAATCAACCCGACGTTTAGTTGATTCTGATAGAAGGGCGTTAGAAGTTTTGGGGCTTAAGGGAAGGCACGACGCTGTTGAAATAAAGTCCGCATATAAGGCATTAGTAAAAATCCATCACCCTGATGTTAATGGTGGTGATGTAAGTTCAGAAGAGCGCCTTCGTGCTATAATTACTGCCTATAACCACCTAAAGAAAAAGGGACTTGTTTAGCCCTATACTTTAGCCCTATTTTTGGGAATTTCAAAATAAGAGAATAAGAAGAACTTAAATGAGTGAACAACAAAATCTACCAGACTTTGATTATAATGTTAAAGATCTATTTAACATTGATAGCGATATGATTGTTAAGGGATATAAAGATAAAAGCGAACATGTGCCGCCTATTGATGAAGACTATCTATTTGATCACAATACGACAATCGCTATTTTAGCGGGCTTTTCGCATAATAGACGTGTGATGGTGCAAGGCTATCATGGCACTGGTAAATCTACCCATATTGAGCAAGTTGCAGCACGCTTAAATTGGCCACTTGTTAGGGTAAATCTTGATAGTCATGTTTCAAGAATTGATCTGGTTGGAAAAGACGCTATCGTGCTAAAAGACGGCAAGCAAATTACTAAATTTCGTGATGGGATTTTGCCGTGGGCTGTGCAAAATAATATTGCATTAGTATTTGATGAATATGATGCTGGTCGCCCTGATGTGATGTTTGTTATTCAAAGGGTGCTTGAAGCATCTGGCCGCTTAACTTTGCTTGATCAAAATCGAGTAATAACTCCTCATCCTGCTTTTCGTTTATTTTCAACCACCAATACTATTGGTTTGGGTGATGTTTCAGGGCTTTATCATGGAACACAACAAATTAATCAGGGGCAAATGGATCGCTGGTCAATCGTAGTTACGCTAAATTATCTTGAGCATGAAAAAGAGGTTGGCATTGTGCTTTCTAAAGCTAAGTCCTATAGAAATGATGAGGGCAAGAAACTGGTTTCGAACATGGTGCGATTAGCTGATCTTACTCGTTCGGCATTTATCAATGGTGATATTTCAACAGTTATGAGCCCAAGAACTGTTATTACATGGGCAGAAAACGCTGAAATTTTTGGTGATATTGGTTTTTCTTTTAGGCTGACATTTCTTAATAAATGCGATGATTTAGAAAAGCCAGTTGTGGCTGAATTATATCAAAGAGTATTTGGCGAAGACTTACCAGAAGCTGCCACAAATTTAGCCATTAGCGCTTAGATACTGACCTTTAGGTTTATGAAATGGCACTTGCGAATGATAAACAGGGAACACAAGTTCTAAAGTCAGCACTTAGCACTACTATGCGTGCTATTGCTGGTGATAGTGAACTTGAAATTGCCTTTACTTCTGATCGGACAATTCTCAATGGCAAAAATATTCGTCTTGCAAATATTTCGCATCTCCCAAATAAAAAAGAAATAGCAATAGCTCGTGGGCAATGCGATGCTATTGCTATGCGCTTGGCAGCGCATGATGCAAAAATACACGCTAAAAATGCGCCAATAGATGCAGATGCCCGTGCCACTTTTGATGCGCTTGAGCAAGCCCGAGTTGAGGTGTTTGGCGCTATGCGAATGGTAGGAATGAGGGATAATCTCTCGCAAATGCTTGAGGAAAAATATTCAAAAGCCGGTTTTGATAAAATCACTAACCTTGATGATGCTCCCCTCTCAGAAGCTCTCTCGCTTATGTTGCGTGAGAAATTTGGCAATATTTCAATTCCAAAAAGCGGCGAAACCATTACCGAGCTTTGGCGTAAGAAAATAGAAAAAAAATGCCAGCAGTCTTTAGAGGAATTGGGCAATAATATTGAAAATCAACAAGATTTTGCCAAAAGCACCAAGCAATTATTACTTGATCTTGAGCTTATTTCTAACGCTGAATTTGACGCTGAAAATGAATATGATGAAGATGAGGGCGAGCAAGATTATAATGATCAGCCAAGTGATAATAATCAACAACAAGAAGAGCAAATGGACGGTGAGGGACAAGAGAGTTCTTCAGATGAACAGCAAGAGGAGGGTGATGGTGAGCAGGGAGGCGAAATTGAGAGTGAGTTTTCACCAAGTGATGAGGATATTACTAGTGATGGTGAAATAAGCACTGGTGATGATAGTTTAGAAACTGATGGCGCAAAATTATCAAACCAGCCAAAATATAAGATATTTACCACTGAATTTGATGAGATTGTTAGTGCAACTGAACTTTGCCCAAGCGAAGAACTTGAGCAATTACGTGCGCTATTAGACAAACAATTAGAGACTTTAGCTGGCACGGTAGCAAGATTGGCCAATAAATTACAACGCCGTCTAATGGCGCAACAAAACCGCAGTTGGAACTATGATTTAGAAGAGGGAGTGCTTGATAGCGCCCGCTTAACTAGAATAATTATAGATCCAATGCAGCCGCTTTCGTTTAAAGCTGAGAGCGACATGGATTTTCGCGATACTATTGTTACTCTATTGATTGATAATTCAGGCTCGATGCGAGGTCGTCCGATAAGTATTGCGGCAATTTGCGCTGATATTTTGGCTAGAACGCTTGAGCGTTGTTCGGTTAAAACTGAAATTTTAGGTTTTACCACCCGTGCTTGGAAGGGCGGAAAATCTCGTGAAGCTTGGCTTGAAGCAAATAGGCCAGCTAATCCGGGACGAGTAAATGATATTCGTCATATTATATATAAGGGCGCTGAAGAGCCCTATCGTCACGCTCGAAAAAATCTTGGTCTAATGATGCGAGAGGGTTTGCTTAAAGAAAATATTGATGGTGAGGCGCTTAGCTGGGCACAAAAGCGCCTAATGGCGCGGCCTGAAAATCGCCGCATATTGGTTGTTATATCTGATGGAGCGCCAGTTGATGATAGCACGCAAAGCGTAAATAGCCCCAATTATCTTGAAGCGCATTTACGTGAAGTAATAAAAGAAATTGAAACTAATTCACCAATTCAACTTATAGCCATTGGTATTGGTCACGATGTTACACGCTATTATCAACATGCTATAACTTTGCAAGATGCCGAAGAATTGGGTGGGGCGCTTACTGATGAATTGGCTGATTTATTTGAAGAAAAACCAAAGACAGGCGTAAGAAGCAGGCGATATGGATGAGTAAGATAAACAGCATTTTTATATCTATATTTTTATTATTATTTACCCCCTCATTTTCTTTTGCGCAAGAAGTTCAAGAAACTCAAGAAGTCATTGTGCAATCTTTGCCAATCGAGAGCTTTAAGGGGGTATTAAGGGGCGAAAAAGTTGATAAGTTGATTTGGCGTGGCGGAATAGAAATTTCTAGCGATTATCAAGAGTTCGGCGGCCTTTCAGGTATTACTTTTACTGGCGATAATAATCAAATAGTGATGGTTTCTGATATTGGTAATTTTTTTAGTGGTCAATTAATTTATGACGAGTTTGATCAATTATTAGCGCTTGGTGGCGTTGAGATGTCAGCCATAACAAATTCAAAGGGTAATGTTTTACCTCGAAAATTTGCTAAAGACGCCGAAGCAATAGACACAATTTATCGTTTTGGAAAACCTGCTTCCATAAGAGTTGGCTTTGAAAACCTAACAAGGGTTGCTGATTTTGAGCTTAGAAATGGCAAGCCCTTTGGCGCTGCAAAAGAAATTATTATTCCACATATTCTATCAAAAGAAAGAACTAATGCGTCGCTTGAGGCGGTGTGTATTGCCCCAAAAAATTCGCCAATAGCTGGCTCAACCTTATTGATAACTGAAAATATGCTTGTTGAGGAAAATATTGCAGGCTTTATGCTTGGAAATTTAGACAAGGGCGCTTTTAACATTAAAAAAACTAAATCTATGAACCCAACTGATTGTGCTTTTTTAGAAAATGGTGATCTATTAATTCTTGAACGTGGAATTAGCTTTCTTTCTTTTACTATGCAGTTACGCCTTATAAAAGCTGATAAGGTGCAACCAAAAGCATTGTTAGAGGGTGAAGTTATTTTATCGGCACGAGGCAGTAAAAATATTGATAATATGGAAGGTTTGGCTGTCTATAAAAACGCTAATGGCCAAGAGCGTATTATTATAATTTCAGATGATAATTTTAATGATTGGGAGAGAACGCTTTTTTTAGAATTTTCGTTTGAATAAATAGCGATAGGGAAGCAATAATAATAGAGCGACAAGAATTTTTACCATAAAATCTCCTGCTGCCAACGATACCCATAATGGGGTCATAAAACCAACATCTAAAAACGGTACTTCAAAGGCCAATGAGCCTTCTTTTGAGCCAAATAAATTATCAATAAATGTAAATTTAGCACTAAAGGCAATTCCAAAGAACAATATTGTATCAAGCAGTGAGCCAAAAAAAGAAGAAATTAGCGGCGCTTGCCACCATTTACTTGCCCGTAACCTGTTAAAAATTGAAATATCCAAAAATTGCGCTAATAAGAAAGCAGTTCCAGAAGCGATAGCAATGCGTGGGGAAGCTAAAAATATTGACCAAATAACAGCAATAGCAAAGCCGATAAGCACAACTTGGCGAGCTTTTTTTGCACCAAAATACCTATTAGAGAGGTCAGTAACTAAAAATGCTATTGGATAGGTGAAAGCGCCAAGCGTGAGGATATTGCTTAGATCAATAGAAAAAAGTTCGGCATTTAATGGGAATTGTACTAAAAAATTAGAGGCGGCAACAATTATTGCCATGCCTAAAAAGGCTAGAAAAAAACTAAAGCGCATTAGAGCACTCCTATATTTTTGCAAACCAGCAATTAACCAGCGCAAACAAGTGAAATGTCAAAAATTAACTAGCTAGCAGCGTTTTAACTTAACTAGCTAAAGCTTGGCGAACTTCTTGTTTAATCAAACGCACACGATCTGAAAGCTCGCTATCTTTTGCCTTAAGCAAATAAGCGTCAAGACCACCACGATGCTCAACAGTGCGAAGCGTGCTAGCGGCAATTCTAAATTTAATTGGGCGATCTAGCGCATCAGAAATTAAAGTCACATTGCACAGGTTTGGCAAAAATTTACGACGAGTACGATTAAGAGCATGAGAAACATTATTTCCGCTCATAACGCCTTTTCCAGAAAGTTCACAACGACGTGCCATAATAAAATCCTATAATTCATGAGTAATTAGCTTCGAAACGCCAAATTAGCTCAAGGTAAAATGAAAGTTGGCTTTAATTAGTCAAACTTGAGCCACTCGTCAAGCATTAGTGTGCTTTATGAGGTTTTTTAAGCAAATTCATTTTATTTTAAGCATGTTCATTAATAATAGCGCTTTAATGTAATGTTAGTGCAAGAATTAAGTACAAGAGTTAAGCGCAAGGTAAAGAGTAGAGTGTATGATTTATTCGTTTAGGGCAATGTTTGTTAGCCCATCCATTTTTTTGCTTAGCTTTTTCTCCCTGATTATAAGTTTTGCTTTCTTTAGTATGTCGGCTTTAGCGGCACCTGTTAATGCCAATGCTAGATATATTGTTTCACTGGGTGGTATTAATTTTGCCAAGGTAAAAATATCACTTAATGATGATGCTAAAAATTATAACATTAATTTAGATATGAAAATTTCTGGAGTCGGCTCGTTAGTAGCTTCTGGCTCTGCAACGGGAAGTGTTAGTGGTATAAGTAGTTCTAAGGGGTTAACGCCGAGCAAGCTGAATATAATGACTGATTCAAGGGGTGAGGAATTTAATGTTTCAGTTGTCTATTCAAAGGGCAATGCTGTTGGATTTCAGGTTAGCCCTCCTCTTATCAATGATATTGGGCGAGTGGCGATTGAGCGTAAAGATTTGCAAAGAGTTACAGATCCAATTGGCTCATTCATTCTCAAGGGCAAAGGTTTTGATGAGCGATTATGTAATCAAAAGTTAAAACTTTTTTCAGGGCTTGAGCGCTTTGATGTTAAAATGAAATTTGTTGAAAAACAAATAGCAACGTCAAAAAGAACTGCCTATCAAGGGCCAGTAATTCTTTGCTCAGTGCGCTATATACCTGTTTCTGGCCATTATGTTGATAGTGCTATTACCAATTATTTAGCAAAATCAAACCGATTTTTAATCTGGTATGCCCCGCTTGGCGAAAACGGGCATTATATTCCCTATCGTGTAATTATTGGCACAAGCGCTGGCGATCTCTCGATGGTGCTTACTGGATTAAAGCTTTAATTAGCGCCCAATTTAGAATTGCTTAAGCATTATTATACGTACCAATTTTATGCCAAGCGCAATAAAGGGTGTTAGGTGCAAAAAGAAATCAAAAATATCTATTGGCTTAATAAGCTCACCTGCAAATAACATTTTTGTTTTCTCAAATAGGTGTGGCTCTGGCACAAAGGGCGCTAGCCCTAAAGTTAAAGCAAGTAAGATAAATATAAAAAGCGGAGTTGTGTCGATAAATTCTAGCATGGTATTTTTCATTTGGTTCGTGATTTTAGCTTTATATTAGATTTTGCTAATATTGCAACACTAAAAATATTATTGTGCCAATAAAAATCAAAAAATACACCAAGCGGAGCATGATATTATATAGCTTTAGCGCTAATTTTATATCATTTGCGCCTAAATCTCTTTTGCCATTGCCCATTTGCGGCAAATCTAACTCTTGCCCCTTATAGAAACGTTTGCCACCAAGCGAAAAATTAAGCGCTCCAGCAAGGCTTGCTTCTGGCCAGCCAGCATTTGGGGAGGCGTGTTTATGCGCATCTCTTAGGGCGCTAATTGTTGCTTCTCGCCAATTTGCTTTTTTAAGTATGGCGGCGCTTATTATGAATAAAAAGGCAGTGATTCTTGCTGGGATATAATTGACAATATCGTCTAGTTTAGCGCTAAAAAAGCCAAAATCTTTATAGCGCTCATTTTTATGCCCGACCATCGAATCTGCGGTATTTATTGCCTTATAAATAATAATTCCCGGTAAGCCGAACAATAGCAAATAAAATAGGGGCGCAATGAAGCCGTCAGAGCTATTTTCAGCTAAAGTCTCTATTGCCCCACGAGATATTTCTGCCTCATCAAGATTTTTTACATCACGCCCTACAATATGCGAAAGCGCTTTTCGCCCTTCATCAAGCGAGACTGTAAGCGCTTTTGTTACGAGTGTAACGGCTTGCCCTAATTGACGAGAAGCCAGCAGGGCAAAAGCGATTAGCCCCTTAAATATAAAAGGGAAATAAAGCATATTAAAAATATAATTAAGCGCCAAAGCAATTAGCAAACATATCAAAATTATGGTGATAAGCATTAAAAAGCCAGCAAGTAGGCGATTAGGTTTTGAGCCTTTATTAAAGTGAGTTTCAAAAAAATTAATATAAGCTCCTATCCATTCAATGGGGTGGCGAAAATAATTTTGCAATATTTTTGGATAGGCAAAGAATTTTTCAATGGTAATAGCAATAAGAGCAATTAGGATATTCATTATTTTGCCAATTCCAATATTTTATCAATATCTAAATTAGCCTCTAAATGCGCCGCCAACTCATCTAACACCTGCTCGATTTGCGCTTGATAATTTAAGGTTGTTTCAGCTTTAGCCCCTAAATGAGATAAGAAGTTTTGTCTAAAACCATCATTGGCAAAAATCCCATGTAAATATGTTCCGCTTATAAGTCCATCACATGAAATTGCCCCCTCATTTTCATTATTATTTAGCGCAAAGGGACGTTGACAATCCTCCCCTTCGCTCACCCCTAAATGCATATGATAGGCGTTAATTTTTTGCCCAAAAACAGCATCAATCGCTGTGATATTTTCAAGCTGTTTTTGCTTGGTTAATCTTGTGCTTATATTAAGCAACCCTAACCCCTCAATATTTTGCGCTTTGCCCTCAATGCCTAATGGATCAGAAATGAGCTTGCCCAAAATCTGATAGCCGCCGCAAATTCCAAGCACTGGTTTGTTAGCTCGCACATGCGCTTTAATATCAATATCCCAACCCTGTTCTAAGATAAATTTCATATCAGAAATGGTGGCTTTTGAGCCAGGAATAATAATTAAATCAGCATTTTGTGGGATTGAGCGCCCAGCCTCAATCATATCAACAAATATATTTTCTTCAGCAATTAATGGATCAAAATCATCAAAATTAGCAATGCGAGATAATTTTAATATTGCAATATGGAACAGACCAAGTTGTTTATCTGTTGTTTTTTGCTCAAGCGCTAACACGTCTTCGGCGGGCAATTTATTTGCTTTAGGAAAAAACGGCACTAACCCCAATGTAGGTTGTTTTGTATGTTTTTCTATTATTTTTAATCCGTCAGTAAATAGGCTTTTGTCGCCTTGAAATTTATTTATTATGCTACCAACAATTAGCTTCTTATCTTTTTCGTCAATCACCTCTAATGTGCCAATGATTGAAGCAATAACGCCGCCTCGTGAAATATCACCTATTAAAACCACAGGCACATTGGCGTTTTGTGCAAAGCCAAAATTTGCCAAGTCATTATGACGTAAATTCACCTCTGATGCCGAGCCTGCGCCCTCAACTAAGATATAATCATAATTTTGTTTTAGCTCCTCAAACGCTTTAAGAACATCTGGCATGTATTTTTCTCGAATTGAGAAATATTTCTTTGCGCTCATAGAGGCAATGCGCTCTCCTCTAATAATAAGTTGCGCTTTGCTGTCATGTTCTGGCTTTAATAATATGGGGTTCATATTGGTTTCTGGCTCAAGCCCTGCAGCTTTTGCTTGTAATGCTTGTGCACGGCCTATCTCGCCACCATTTTCACAAACGCTTGCGTTATTTGACATGTTTTGCGGCTTAAAGGGAGCAACTTTAATATTGCGGTTTTTTAACGCTCGACAAAGCCCTGCAACTATTAGCGATTTACCAACATCTGAGCCTGTGCCCATAAACATTATTGCTTTGACTTTCATTGTTATCTGGGCGCTCATTATTGTGTCTCGCTATTTGCAGAAATAATATGTGCGTAAGAGCCCATAATATTATCTTTTATTATTCCTATATTGAGCAATTTTTCACCATAAGAATCTTTGGCACTAAAAAGCGCTGGTAATTTAGATTTAGTGCAAGTTGAATAGTGAAACTCATGCCCCAACAAGTTTTTTGCAAATGGCAGTGGGCTTTTATGGCTAAGATGGCGGTAGCCTAAAATGCGTTTGGGGCTGTTAATGGCGCTACTTATTGGCAATAGCCCGCTCATTTTATGGCTAGTTCCATTTTTATCTATCAGGCTTTCACCAAGCACCATAAAACCTCCGCATTCGCCATAAATTAGTGCGTTCCTATTGGCGGCGTCAATTAGTCCTTTGAAAAAAACATCACAATTAGCAAGTTTTTGAGCATATAATTCAGGATAACCACCAGGTAAAAATACTGCATCAGCTTCGCTGTTAGGCGCTTCATTATTAAGGGGTGAAAAAAAACTAATTTGCGCTCCTTGTGTCTGCCAGCTTAGCAAAATATGCTGGTAAATAAAGGCAAAGCAATCATCTTTGGCAATGGCAATATGTTGTCCTAGTGGGGCAAGTTGTGGGATATTATTTTGCTTTTTAAGAGGCAAAGCAAGCGCTAATATACTATCTAAATCAAGCGAGTTTGCAATTATTTTTGCCCCCTGAGAAATCAAGCTTTCAGCCTTTGCAATTTCATTTGGTAGGGTAAGCCCAAGATGGCGGCTTTTAATTTTAAGCGCATCATTTTTATAAATTGTACCAAGCACCGTTATTTTTAACGGCTCAAGCGCTTCACGCAACATTTTTTCATGCCTAATTGATGCAACTTTATTTAATATTACTCCTGCAATATTTATATCTTTATTATAATTCTTAAAGCCAAAAATTAGAGCCGCAATAGATTGTGCCATTGAGGAACAATCTATTACTAGGATTATTGGCAAGCTTAATTTCAAAGCTAAATTAGCGCTAGAGCCAGCGCCGTTTGCCCCACCATCAAACAGACCCATAGCACCTTCAATTAATAATAGATCAGCATCCTTTGCCTGCGAATAACTTAAGCTTTGAAGTTCTTTTTCACCAAAAGCAAAATCATCAAGATTGATAGCAGGGGAATTTGCCGCCAAGCTTAAATATTGCCCATCAATATAATCGGGACCTGATTTTGCTGGTGCAATTTTCAAACCTATATTGCTTAAGGCCCTAATGAGCGAAAGCGAAATAATGGTTTTACCTGAACCAGAATTTGGCGCTGCAATGATTAAGCCCTTTGTCAATTATAAACCCTTTCGTTTGTTAAGTTAAAACTATATATTATTGCCATGAATGAGAAAGCACAAATTAGCAAGCAGGGCAAAAAACCTCTTAAAAGAGGTTTTACAACGGGCGCTTGTGCAACGGCGGCAGTAAAATCTGCGCTTAATGCGCTTATTAATGGTGAATTTTTAGATCCTGTGACAATTATTTTGCCTAAAGGGCAAAAAGTTAGTTTTAAGGTAGAGCGAGAATCACAACAATTATCAAAAGAGAATTTTGCTAAAGCGGGCACAATAAAAGATGCAGGGGACGACCCTGATATTACGCATGGGGCGCTTATTATTGCCAAAATATCGCACGCAAAAAAGGGTGCTGGTATTAGTTTTAGTGCAGGGAAGGGCGTTGGTACAATTACCAAAGCTGGTCTAATGCTTGAAATTGGGCAAGCGGCGATTAATCCTGTGCCACGCCTTATGATGGAGCAAGAAATTGCGCAGTTTTGTAAAAGATATAAAATTGAGCCAGATTTTAATGTTGAAATATCGGTGCCAAATGGCAAAAAATTAGCAAAAAAAACCCTCAATCCAAGACTTGGTATTTTGGGCGGGCTATCTATTCTTGGTACGAGCGGAATTGTTGTGCCCTATTCTTGCTCGGCTTGGATTAGCTCAATTCATTCGGGGATAAATGTTGCTAAAGCAAATGGTATAGAGCATATAATTTGCGCAACTGGTAATGTTTCAGAAAACGCCGCCAAAGAAAAATTTAATTATCCAGATATTGCCTATATTGAAATGGGTGATTTTGTTGGCGGCACGCTTAAATTTTTACGCAAAAACCCTGTTGGTAAAATTTCTATCATTGGTGGGTTTGCAAAAATTTCAAAATTAGCAAATGGTGCAATGGATCTTCATTCAAAACGCTCTGAGGTTGATTTTGAATTTTTAGCAAAATTAGCAAAACAATTAGGGGCAAATGAAAAATTAGTGCAAGAGATTTTAGGGGCGAACACAGGCAAGCAGGTGTTAGAATTAAGTGTGGCGGTGAATTTGCCCTTAACGAAAATGATTGCGCAAATGGCGCAATATGAGGCGCAAAAAATGCTGAAAAATGATGATATAGAGCTTGATGTTTTAATCACAAATCGAGCAGGTGAGATTGTAGCTAATAGTGAAGAATAAAATAATGAAAATACTAATTTTTGGCGGCACAAGAGAAGCAATAGAATTTGCCAATATATTGGGTGAAGAGGGGCATGAAATTATATTTAGCTTAGCTGGCAGAACCAAAAATCCTAAATTACCAAAATATGGGCAGGTGCGTATTGGTGGGTTTGGTGGTGCAGAAAAAATAGCTGAGTTTTTAAGTCAAGAAAATATTGATTTAATAATTGATATAACGCACCCTTACGCACAAAATATCTCAAATCAACTTGTTGATGCCGCTAGTTTATCGCAAAAATCATTATTGCGTTTTAAGCGCCCACATTGGCACAAAAACAATGAAAATGACTGGCAAGAATTTGAAAATGTTGCACAAGCAATTAAGCAATTACCTCAAAATGCAACTTGCTTTATTAGTACGGGCCATAAGGGATTAGAGGAATTAGAGAAGCGTCCTGATTGTAAATTTTTAGTACGTCTGATTGAAGCGCCAAAAATTACATTGGCGCAAAATTGCACTACTATTTTCTCTCGCCCGCCGTATGAATTGAGCGATGAACTTGCTCTTATGAAGCAACATAAAATTACACATCTGTTAAGTAAAAACTCTGGATCTGAGCAGACAAAAGCAAAAATAGAGGCGGCATTAGATTTAGATATAGATATTTTTATGATTGCCCGCCCTAAGCTAAAAGTAGCTAATGAGTTTTTCTCCACAGATCATCTTTTGAGTTATATCGCAAAATCAAGCGCTGTTTTAAGATGATAGAAATATAGATTATTTAATCTCTCAAATACCTATCCAAAATATCAAGTGCTTCATTTAACAATTCAGGTGTAGCGGCGGCGATTATATTGCCGCCATTATGGGCGCTTTTTTTATTCCAAGTTGAAACCACTGCGCCTGAATTTTCAATTATTGCAATGAGCGGCGCAATATCGCATTGCTTTAGATCTGGCTCAATTATTAAATCAATTTGCCCCATTGCCAATAGCGCATAGGCGTAACAATCAACACCATAACGCGCGAGCCGAACTTTACCTTCTATTTCATCATAGGCGGCTCGTTGTGTTGGTTTTGCAAAAAGAGCTGGTGTAGTGGTGAACATAATCGCTTCTGATAGGTTTTTTGTGGTGCTTGAAATTAGTGGAGTGATTTTTCCTTGATAAATATATTCAGCTTTTTTGCCTGTTGCGATAAATATTTCACCAGTAAAAGGCTGGCTCATTAGTCCTGCTATTGCTGTTTTATCATCAAGTAGCCCTATCAATGTGCCCCACGTAGGCAGGCCAGAAATAAATGCACGAGTGCCATCTATTGGATCAATTACCCAAGCGTAGGGGTTATTGGTGATTTTATCGTCTAATTCTTCACCAAAAATCGAGTGGGAGGGATAGGCTCTTTCAATAACTTCTCTGATTTTTTGTTCAGCGTCTCTATCGGCTTTGGTAACTGGATCAAAACCTTGTTTAAGCTTGTTTTCAATAACTAAAGAAGAGCGAAATAGCGGCAAAGTTATTTTAGATGCCGCTTTTGTTGCTTCAAGCATTGTTTCTTGAAGAGTCTTGGTATCTTGTAAAATTTTGGTATCTAATTTCATTTTACTCTCGAAATTCTTATCTCTAAGCAACTTATACACAGAAATTGATTCATTTTTGCAACAGTTTTTAAGGTTTTGCAGGGTTTTTGAAGTAAAAACGTAAGAGCTATTGTCCTAAAGGGCAAATCAGTTCACAAAAAGTGGGCATGATGGTTTGGGGCTTTTATGTTTTTAGGCTCTTTAACCGTTTTCCTCCCTAGGGGCGTAGATCTATATATATGGTCTATATAAACCCCAACTCGGGTCGATTTGGGGCTTATTCATTAGTTTCTTTGTCGGCCCATTTTTTAGAAGCTTTTATTTTATCTAAATAAGATTATTGCGCAGCATTAGATTGAATGCGTGCAAGAGTTGCAATGTCTAAATTAATTAGGGATTTAATGAGATTATCAATTATTTGTTTTAGGGCATTATAATTAGTGGCCTTTATAAATGTTGCTTCGTTCATATAAAGATGGCGTGAGATTTCTATTTGAATTGCATGAATATTATGCGCTGGGTTGGCGTAAGAATTGGTAATGAAGCCTCCTGCATAGGGGCGATTGCGTGAGACCTTTAGCCCGTTTCCAGAAAAATGACTTTCTATTACATCAACAATTATTTTTGAACATGTTGTGCCATGCCTATCACCTAAAACAATGTCTGGTGCTGTGCGCTCCTTTGCCGCAGGAAAATTTGATTGCATAAATTTTGGCAAAGAATTATCGATTTTTAGTTGGCTTGAGTGAGAAAGGTTGGGCCGAGAAAGGTTAGGCATAGAGTGGCAATCAATAAGTAGCGCAATGCCAAACCTTTCTAGGGTTTTTGTGAGTAGTTTTTGCAAAGTAAGATGATAGGGACGATAAATCCCCTCAATGCGCATATGTGCGTCTTCAATAGTTAGCTTTTTTGAATAAATATTTTTATTTTGCGCAACAATTTTTGCCAAAGTGCCAATGCCAGATTTTACACGGGGTGAATTTATATTATAATTGCTTGGCAATTTTTCAGCAAACATTGTTTGATCAAGTTCATAAGGCTCACGATTTACATCTAAATAGGCACGTGGAAAATGGGCGTGCAATAACGGCGCCCCTAAATGGGGAGCTCGGGAGAATAAATCATTTACATAAGCATCTTCAGAAAGACGAATTGAAACCTTGTCCAATTTACTCATTTCTAAAAAGCGCTTTGGGTAGTCCGAGCCTGAATGGGCTGAATTAAAAACTAGCGGTGCTATTGCTCTTTTGGGAGCAATAGTTTCAAATGCAGGTCTGTTATGATAATCTGAGCGCATTGTACCTATTTTAATTCATAATTTGGACTTCATTGACTGAAACTAGTATAAAGCGTACTTAAAATAAAAAGAAAGAGTATTTATTTATAATTTTATACATTGATAAACTTGAATTAAGTATATTGCTGTAAATAGCATTTGATTTTAGTGTAACTGAGTGAAGGATTTTTTATGAACCGTATTTTATTGGCAGAAGATGATGATGATATGCGTCAATTCCTAACACGTGCTCTTAAGGGGGCAGGTTATGATGTTGTTTCGTTTGATAATGGCAAGTCAGCATATGAAAAATTGCGTGAAGAGCCGTTTGCACTATTATTATCTGATATTGTAATGCCAGAAATGGACGGGATTGAGTTAGCACGCCGTGCTACCGAATTAGATCCTGATCTTAAAGTCATGTTCATTACAGGATTTGCAGCTGTGGCGCTTAACCCTGATAGTAACGCACCAAAGGACGCTTCTGTTTTATCAAAGCCAATTCACCTAAAGGACTTAGTGAACGAGGTTGAGCGCTTGTTGGCGGCTTAGTTATATCTCACGGCTCGCACCGCTTATACCATGACGGCACGAAGATGTGCCTATGTTATAAGCTGAGCCTCCGATGGGGCGCCGCATGGGCGGCGGCTTGCGTTTAAGCTCGCTGAACTCGTGCAGTGAGTGTGAAAAGAAAAATATTTATCACCATTCTTTTATTGACCCAAACAAAGCCATGTGGTTTATCGCCAGAGATATTTCATATATCAAAACAAAGATGGGCGTATAGCTCAGCGGGAGAGCACTACATTGACATTGTAGGGGTCACTGGTTCAATCCCAGTTACGCCCACCATCTTTTTATTATTTTGCTTCATATATCTTCCTTTGCAATTACCAGGCTTGATCCGATAATCCAGAAGCGGTGGTAATGTGGATCCTTACGTCAACATACTAGTGTGCAATCATGAAAATTACGAAGGAGTGTGTGAGGTGTTTTGATTTGCATAGTAAAATGTGGTAATGGGTTTTAATAAAAATGTATGAGGCAAAATATAGGTGCGTATTATGGACTTTGTCGCTTTAGATGTTGAAACTGCTAATCCTAATAGGGATTTATAATGTTTAAATCTATAATTATAAAAACCATAACTTGTATATTTAAAAGTTAGAATCGTTAATGATAATATTAACACCAAGTCAAATGGTATTTGAAAGAATGAATGAATTGCAGGAGGAATGCAAATCGAAATTTAGAGAGTCCATTTTTCCAATATATGGTGCTAAAGAGGATGGCACACCTAGTCATATAGGAACATGTATTTTATTTGAGAAAGATTGCAAAAAATATCTGCTTACTGCTGCACATGTTATAGACTGGAATGATATTACTACCATATACATTAGCTGTAGTGAATTTATAAAAATAGAGAGTATCTTTGGAGCAAGCCCCAAAATAGAGGGGAGTCGAGTTAAAGATAAACTCGATTTTGCTATTGCAGAGTTGCCTGATGACTTTATTTCAGAATTAGGGAATGTAGAATTTATAAAATTTGAATACATTAATACTAAATCTACTCAGGTTGAAGGTCATTATTATGTTTGTATGGGTTTCCCAAATTCAAGAAACAAAAAATTTAATCCTTCTACAAGTTCTGTTAAGTCACAATTAGCATCATTCGGTTCTAATAGTGTTAGTTTTTCAAAGTCAAAAATGAATCATTCTTATTTAGCGGGAAAGCACTTTTTAATTGAGAGAGAAAAACACTCAAGTAACGAACAGGGTCAGAAAATCAGCTCTTTCGGATTTAATGGCATGAGTGGTGGAATGCTTGTTGATGCTGGAGATCTATCAGATCCAAAGTATGTAGCAGGGGTATCCAAAAATAATTTGAAACTTGTAGGGTTAATCACGGAGTATCATAAGGATGAGCAAACTATCGTAGCTACTAATTTAGGAGAGGTTATGGATAGTTATTTTGCTAGGAAGAGTGGTTAAGAATTGTTGTGCTTCATTTAAGTGTTGAAAATTCACAGTACTTTTATCCGCTCAAACTCAATCATAACCTGATGTCCTGTCGCTCCAGCAAAGCGATTTAGATTTCTGGTTGAGGGTTTTTGGCGTGTAAGCTAATAGCTTGACTGATACACGCTCCAACATTGCTTGCTTGATACAAAGGACGTGTAGGTCTGGTGTCTGGATCGATTTTTCGCAAAAGCCAATGTTGTGCTTCTAGCTGTTTTAGCGATTGTGACAAAGCTCGATCAGTTATGGTCAGCAATTCATTTCTGATATCTGTGAAATATCGTGGTTTTTGACTTACAACCAGAACGGGGATACTCCACGCTCGCCGAAGCAAATGCTGTTCACAAGGATTAGAAACAGCCCTTTTGATCTTATCAGCAAATATTGCAATCTCCACTCCTTGCGGTGTTAGTCGGAACTCAGGTCTTAGCGGATGCCCGTGACCGGGATTTCTCTCTATTAGCCCAATATCCATCAAATGGTTTAGGCTTTGAGTTAGTGCTGTTCGCCCTGCGTTTGAAGCAGAAAGCAATGAGGATTGCCGCCCCAACGTGCCTGCATGCATCAACGCAAGTATATCTAGTGACCATGCTCGTGATGTCACCTTGACAAGTGTTCTAATATCCATAAAGTATAGGTACTATATTTTATGGACAAAGGGAAGCACTATGCCAATTATAACTTTAGAAAATACGATTACCTTCGCTATATCTGTAAGTGATCGCCATGCTAGCGCCCAGTGGTATATTGAAAAGCTTGGGTTCGAGCTTCTTTATCATATTGATCAGGCTGGCTGGAGCGAGTTACAGACAAAAACCAAAAATGTTACTTTGGGTTTGGGCGATCAAACTAAACCTGTTCCAGGAAATGCTGTCCCTGTGTTTGGTGTTGCGGACATTGTCGTGGCACGCAAAGATTTGGAAGCAGCGGGTGTTGAATTTGACGGCGAAACCCTTGTTTATGAGGGCATGGTGAGTACGGCAACATTTTATGATCTAGATAAGAATGCGCTAATGCTGGCTCAAGATTTGTCAGATAAAGGTTAGCGGGAGAGCACTACATTGACATTGTAGGGGTCACTGGTTCAACCCCAGTTACGCCCACCATCTTTTTTTCTTTTATTTCCTTGAGGAAATAATAATTAACTGAAAAATAAAGCTTGTAATAGTAGAAAAACTATGGAACAATACATGAACATTAAATAGTAATTCCATTAGTTGGATTTTATTCATATGCAGTTTTGGATAAGCTAATGGATACTGCCAGCACGGATTTGTGTTTCCAAAATGGGTTCACTTCGAGCTTGGCAAACTAACAAATAGAGGAGAAAATATGCATACAATGTCAATAAGTATTGATGTCCCAAATTTAGATTTTGCCATTGAGTTTTATACTCAAGGGTTGGGATTTAAGAGGGTTAAAAAATTTGGCACAGATATGTTTATACTTGATGCAGGAAAAATTAAGATCTATTTGTTGCAAAAAGAAGCAGATAGCACTTCTACCAAATTTGATACAGCTCCCAGAAACTATGAACGTCATTGGACGCCAATTCACTTTGATTTCGACGTTGTTGATATTGAGAAAGCACTAGAGCAAGTAGTGGCAGCAGGGGGAATTCACGAAGGTGGAAAATCGGGTGATTGGGGTAGTATTGCACATTGCTCTGACCCTTTTGGACATGGATTTTGCCTAATTCAGGAAAAAAAGTGATTGTGTAACTGCATTGAAAGCGATGAATTTACTAATTTTTCAAGGCTCATCATCCTCTGGCAAGGCGCTGCCTTACTAATTTTTTTATTTCTGAAAGTTCGCTCGTTGTAGTTTTAAGGTCTTGCATTTGCTCTTTTAATAGGCCAAGGCGCAAATTTACCATTTCTAGTAATTTTTCAACTTGTGCATCATGGGTTTGATCTGCGTCGTAAAGTGAGAGATATTCTTCAATTTCTTTTAGAGAAAAGCCAAGTCGTTTGCCACGTAAAATTAGGATAAGGCGTGCTCTATCTCGTTTGTTAAACACCCGAGTGCCACCAACACGACGAGGAAATAGCAGGCCTTTGCTTTCATAAAATCTAATAGTTCTGGTTGAAATATCAAATTCTTTAGCTAGGCCTGCTATGGCGTATAATTCCTGTTTGTCGCTTTCTATCCTATTCACTTTGTTTCCTAATTAAAATATTTCTTAAGAGTGAGTGGCGGCATATTCTTCACGCAACTCTTTTTTCGATAATTTACCAACCAAAGTTTTTGGCAATTCGTCTTTGAAGAACACTGATTTTGGCATTTCAATTTTTGAAAGATGCTCTTTTAGGAACTCCTTCATTTCTTCTTCTTTTAGAGTTTTGCCAGCAAGCAATTTAATAAAGGCTATTGGCGCTTCACCACGATAATCATCTTTAACGCCAATTACTGTAACTTCATCAACTGCTTCATGTTTAGAAATCGCTTCTTCAATGGCACGTGGATAGACATTAAAGCCTGAGCAAATAATAATATCTTTAATTCTATCAACCAAGAATGAATAACCATCTTCATCCATATAGCCAACATCACCAGTTCTAAACCAGCCTTTAGTAAAAGCTTCTTTGTTTGCCTGTTCATTGTCAAAATAACCAAGCATAACTTGCTTGCCTTTAACCACCAATTCACCACGCTCGCCAAGCGGCATAAATTTGCTAGGATCTTCAATATCTACAAAACGAATGTCTGTTCCCGGTACTGGTAGGCCAATAGACATAGGTTTTGAAGGCTCATTAAGTGCCGCACAACAAACAACTGGCGAGGTTTCTGTTAGGCCATAACCTTCTGCCAAAAGAGCATCTGATTTTTTTGCAAATGCTGCTCTGGTTTCATCGGGCAGTGCCGCACCACCAGAAATAACCACTTTTATTGAGGAAAGTAGCTCACGAGTAGCTTCAGGTGCATTGGCAAGAGCTAGCGTTAAGGTTGGCACGGCAGGTAAAATATTTGGTCTTGTTCTCTTTAATAAAGCTAACATCATTTTCATTTCAAAACGAGGCAACAAAATAACCGAAGCGCCACGAGAAAGCGGTACGTTCATGCAAACCGTCATGGCAAAAATATGAAAGAACGGCAAAACCGCAACTACTTTTGCTGGTGGCTCAAACAGGCCACAACCCCAAAGTTGAATTTGAGAAAGATTGGCCGCAATATTGGCATGTGAAAGCATTGCGCCCTTTGGTGCGCCTGTTGTGCCGCCAGTATATTGTTGTACGGCAACGTCTTTTTCAGCGTCAATTTTAACTGGTTTAGCGCTTAGGCCTTTGTCAATTAAGCTAGCAAAACCCTCTATTTGGCTAGCATATTTTCCTGATTGCCATTTTGACATCTCTTTGCCTTTAAGAAGAGGAAATAAGATTTTTTTAATGCCAGATAAAACATCTGGGAAATGCCCAACAATAGCTTTTTTAACGTCGCCTCTTTCCATTAGCTTTTCAGCTTTTTCAAATACTACTGTTAGATCAATAGTAATTAAAAGATCAGCGCCAGAATTGCCAATAATATGGCTAAGCTCATTGCTTGAATAAAGTGGGTTGCAATTAACAACTGTGCCACCACACAATAGAACCGCATAATATGCCACTGGAAAAAACGGCGTGTTGGGCAACATAATTGCTACACGTGAGCCTTTTTTAATACCATAGTCTTTTTGTAAAGCGCCAGCCATTGCTCTTATTTGTGAGCCAAGTGAGGCGTAGCTAGTTGTTGCTCCTAAAAAATCAATAGCCACTCTATCGCCATGCTTATCGCAAGATTTTAACACGGTTTCAAATACTGGAGTAGTGTCTATAGGGGCATTCCAATCAATGCCTTTTGGATATGATTTAAGCCAAGGTTTTTGTGAATTAGCTGTTGCTTTTTTAGCAGCTGGTTTTTTTGCTGCTGGTTTTTTCTTAGTAGTTTTCTTTTGTACCATAATTTAGTCCTCCCATTATTTACCATTATTTTGCAAACTAGAACATCTATTGACGCTAACGTCAATTACTTGTCGTGAAATAATGTTTTGACTATTGATAATTATAGCCTTATACCTTACCTATAAGGCATCTAGTTGACGTTAACGTATATGTCTATACTAATATTTTTTTCTGGTCTATAATTAGGGTAAATTAAATCTGATTTGGCGCCAAATTTGCACGGGAGGCAAGCAAATGACCTTTTTAATTCTTATTATTGCTATTGTAGTATTTTTTACTCTTGCATTAAGACAGTCACCGCTTTGGCAATGGGTACTAGCAATGTTGGTGTTTGGTATTTTGTGCATTATAAATGGTGCAGGTTGGTTTTGGGCTTTATTGCCAGCAATAATTCTTGGTGTTTTAACGATTAAACCAATTCGTATGGTTGTTCTGAGCTCTTGGGTTTTTGCTCTTACCAAAAAAATGTTGCCAAAAGTTTCTTCAACCGAGCAAGAAGCGCTAGACGCTGGCACGGTTGGCTGGGACGCTGATTTATTTTCTGGTCGCCCCAAATGGGATAATTTATTAAATATTCGCCCACTAACAATTTCAGATGAAGAACAGGCATTTCTTGATAATGAAACCGAGCAAGCCTGTGAAATGATTGATGATTGGGATACTCGTAATAATCGGGCTGATCTGTCGCCAGAACTTTGGCAATTCCTAAAAGATAAAGGTTTTTTGGGAATGTTAATTTCTAAAGAACATGGCGGTCTTGGGTTTTGTGCGCAGGCGCAATCTATGATTGTTTCAAAAATTGCCTCTCGATCGGTTGCCGCTGGTATTACCGTTATGGTGCCAAACTCATTGGGGCCGGGTGAATTATTAGAAAAATATGGCACAGATTCGCAAAAGAAAAAATACCTAAGGCGTTTGGCTGAGGGTAAAGAAGTGCCTTGTTTTGCATTAACTGGGCCAACTGCAGGGTCAGATGCTGCTGGAATGCCCGATGTTGGGGTGGTAACTTATGGAACATATAAGGGCAAAAAGACACTTGGTGTTAATTTGTCATGGGACAAGCGTTATATTACTTTAGCTCCTGTTTCTACTTTACTTGGCCTAGCGGTAAATCTTTTTGATCCTGAAAATCTTTTAGGCAAAGGAGAAAATATTGGCATTACTTTAGCGCTTGTTCCAAGTGATTACCCTGGTGTTGAAATTGGTTTGCGTCATTATCCTTCCCGCTCGGCCTTTATGAATGGCCCGACTAAGGGCAAAGACGTGTTTGTGCCAATGGAGTTTTTAATTGGTGGCGTTGAATATGCTGGGCAAGGCTGGCGTATGCTTATGGAATGTCTTTCAACTGGGCGTGCTATTTCATTACCAGCGATTGGCACTGTTTCGATTAAATCTGCGCTTCGCACTACTTCGGCTTATGCAAGAATTCGCCGCCAATTTAATATTCCTATCGGAATAATGGAAGGTGTTGCTGATCCGCTTAGCTCGCTAGTTAAAGACGCTTATATGTTTGAAGCTTCACGTGTACTAACTGCTTCTATGGTTGATGAGGGGGAAAAGCCTTCAGTTATTTCTGCACTACTTAAATATCGTACAACTGAGGCGATGCGTGATCGCAATAATGATGCGATGGATATTCATGGTGGGCGTGCTATTCAAGATGGTCCAAAAAATTATTTGTTCTCAAGCTATGCCGCAACTCCTGTTGCTATTACTGTTGAGGGGGCAAATATTCTCACTAGAACTTTGATAACTTTTGCACAAGGATCATTACGGGCGCACCCATATCTATATTCAGAAATTCAAGCATTGCAAAATGATGATAAAGAAGAGGGCTTAAACGATTTTGATAAAGCGTTTGGTGGGCACGTAAAATATATGCTTGGCAATATTGCTGGCTCGTTCTTCCATGCTATTACTTTTTCTAAATTTGCTTCAACGCCATTTGATCATGATTTGGCTAAATATTATAAAAAACTACATCGATATAGCCAAAGTTTTGCGCTAGTTGCCGATTGGGTGGTGATTTATCTTGGTGGAGCAATTAAGCGTAAGCAGATGATTTCTGGGCGTATGGCAGATATATTATCAGACCTTTATCTTATGTCAGCAACTCTTAAGCGCTTTGAAGATGAGGGGCGTATTAAAGAAGATGTACAGATAATTGAAGCAATAATGAAAGATAGAATTGCGGCGATTGAAAGTAGTTTTATCGGCGTGTTTCGTAATTTGCCAAACTTTTTCTTGCGCAATATTATGCGTGTTTTGGTGTTTCCATTTGGCGCACATGCGCATAGTGCAAGCGATAAGGAAAACACAAAGCTTGCTCGTTTAGTTCTTTCGCCAAGTGAATTAAGAGATCGCTTAACTCATGGTGTTTATCTGACATTTGATCCTAACGATAGAACTGGTGTTTTAGAAGACGCTTTACTTAAAGTTGAAGCGGCAAAGGATATTGAAAGCAAGTTCTTAAAAGCCATTAAAAAGGGCACACTTACTCGCCGTCTTGATCGTGATATTTTTGAAGATGCTATTGCCGCTGGAATTTTGAATTCAAACGAAGTTGCAATAATGCGAGCAGCGGATGCGGCAACTAAAGAAGTTGTTAAAGTTGATGATTTTGAGGCAGGTGAATTGGGGCAAAATTATACGCCTCCCAAAAAGAAACCTGTTGCTAAAGTAAAGCCTGTTGCTAAAAAAGCGTCAGTAAAGCAAGTGGTAAAAAAATTACCAGTTAAAGCAGAACAACATTTACCAGCTAAGGTGAAGAAAAACCTGCCGGCTAAAACAACAAAAAAGCTAGTAAAAAAACCTGCTAAAAAAGCAACTAAGAAACCAGTTGCAAAACCAAAAAAACCAGCCAAATAGGCAAAAAAAATATAGGGGATAGACATGGCAAAACCACCACAGCCAAAAATGCCAAAATGCAAATATTGGAAATTTGAAATTGATGTCGAGAAAATCGGCTGGCTTACTATTGATGTGCCAAAATCACCAGTAAATGTTCTCTCCTCAGGGGCAATAAAAGAATTATTGGATTTAGTTGCACGCTTTGAAGACTTAATAGCATCTGATGAATTAGTTGGTGTTATCTTGCAATCAGGAAAAAATAGCGGCTTTATTGCAGGTGCCGATGTTTCTGAATTTGATAAAATGTCAGATTTTTCAGGACTGCCTAAAGAGCTTGAAAAAGTTCATGCGCTATTTGCTCGTATTGAAAAATTAAAAGCACCATTTGTTTGCACCATTCATGGTTTTTGCTTGGGTGGTGGATTAGAGCTTGCGCTTGCAACTCATTATCGCATTGCGGTAAATGATGATAAAACACGCATTGGTTTTCCTGAAGTTAAACTTGGAATTTTCCCCGGTTGGGGCGGCACAGGTCGCTCAATCAGGCAAGCAGGGCCAGTTAATGCCATGTCCATTATGCTTTCGGGTAAATACCTTAGAGCGGGTGCGGCACGGGGCATGAACTTAGTTGATAAATTGGTGCAAAATCGTGATCAATTACGTTGGGAAGCACGAAAAGCCGTTATTCAAAAACGTAAAAGCAAACCAGCTGGCTTTATGAAAAGCGTTTTAGCTAGTGCTCCTTTTAGAGGATTAATCGTTAAGAAAATGCGCCAGCAAGTAGCTAAGAAAGCAATTAAAGCGCATTATCCTGCGCCCTATTCGCTAATTGATTTATTTGAAGAAAATGGTGATGATTGGCGGGCAATGATTAAGGGCGAAATTGCTCGTTTTGTTCCTCTATTACTCTCTGATACTTCTAAAAACCTGCGCCGTTTGTTTTTCCTTTCTGAAGGCTTAAAAAAACAGGGTTTGAGTGGCAAAGATAAGCCAAAATTTTCTCGTGTGCATGTTATTGGTGGCGGTGTTATGGGTGGTGATATTGCCGCTTGGTGTGCCTTTCGTGGCATGGCAGTAACATTGCAAGATTTAGATATTGAACGAATTGAGCCAGCGCTAAAGCGAGCCAAAAAACTATTTAAAAAGCGTCTAAGAAAACCAAACCTAGTTGCGGCTGCTATGAGCCGTATTGAGGCCGATGTTGAGGGTAAGGGTATAAAACGTGCTGATGTGGTGATTGAAGCGGTAGTTGAAAATCTTAAAATCAAGCAAGAAATTTTCAAAAATGCTGAAAAGCAAATGAAGCCAGAAGCAATTATGGCAACGAATACATCTTCGATTGAACTTGAAAAAATTGCTTCTTCATTAAAGAATAAGAGCCGTCTTATTGGTTTGCATTTTTTCAATCCCGTAGCGCAATTACCGTTGGTTGAAATTATTCGATCAAAATATAATTCCGATAAAGATGTGGCAATGGGCGCAAGTTTTGCGCTAGCGATTGGTAAATCTCCTGTTGTGGTAAAAAGCGCTACTGGCTTTTTGGTCAATCGGGTTCTTATGCCCTATATGCTTGGTGCGGTGAACCGTGTTGAGGCAGGTGAAAGCAAAGAGCTTATTGATGCCGCAGCTGTTAAGTTTGGTATGCCAATGGGGCCTATTGAACTTATGGATATGGTTGGGCTTGATGTTGGTAAATCGGTAGCTGAAGAAGTTGGATTTCCTGTTAAGGAGGGCTCAAAATTTGCTGTTCTTGTTGCGTCAAAAAAACTTGGCAAGAAAACAGGTCAGGGCTTTTATAAATGGGAAAATGGCAAGGCACAAAAAGGCGAAGTTCCGACACATAAAGATTTAGAAGCTTTGGGGCGTGAATTGGTCAAGCCTTTGGTTGATGAAACTGAAAAGGTCGTCAAAGAGAAAATTGTAGCTAATGCTGATTTAGCTGATATTGGAGTAATATTTGGTACTGGCTTTGCTCCATTTTTAGGTGGGCCGCTAAAGGCCAGAAAAGATGGCAAAGCTTAAGGGGAATTATAATGACTAAAAATTTAAGAAAAATCGCGATTATTGGTGGTGCAAGAATTCCATTTTGTCGTGCATATAGTGGTTATGCTGGTGAAACAAACCTAACTATGCTTTCAACGGCACTTGGTGGTTTGGCAGATAAATATGGATTACGTGGTGAAAAAATTGATGAGGTAATGGCGGGTGCTGTTATTGCTCATTCAAAAGATTTTAATCTGGCACGTGAAGCAACGCTTGACGCTGGATTTTCTCCCTTTACCCCTGGAACAACAATTCAAATAGCTTGCGGTACTTCTTTGCAAGCGGCT
>JAKISM010000016.1 GCA_021648585.1 Devosiaceae bacterium
ATCAGACAAAGGTTGCTTAGGTCATAAATAAAATTTTCTTGTTTGAGAGTAAAATGAAAATAGCACAGTTTCGATATGCATTGTTAAATACTGCTTTTCAAGTCTTATCAATAAGCAAAATCACACGTCTAATTCGTAAATTTTCTACCTGTAAAGGCATTATATTTACCCTTCACCGAGTTTTGCCGGATAAAGTAGCGCCATTTCAGCCAAATGCAATTTTGCAAATAACCCCGCAATTTTTAGAAGATACCATTATTAAAGCAAGAGAGCTTGGTTTTGATATTGTAAATCTTGATGAGGCGCAAAGAAGAATTTGCTCAAAACAAAAAGAAAAACCATTTGTTGTTTTTACTTTTGATGATGCCTATCGTGACAATCTCATTTACGCTCTTCCAATTTTACAAAAACATAAATGCCCCTTCACTCTTTATGTTCCGACAGCATTTGTTGATGGCAAAGGAGAGTTATGGTGGCAATTATTAGAAGACATAATTAGCAAAAATGATAATATTATCTTAGATGATGGTGATATAGAAACCAAAACAACAAAGCAAAAACAAAAAGCCTATGATAGGTTATATTGGCAAATGCGTAAAATGCCTGAGCCTGAACGAATTAAATTGGTACAAACATTAACCAAAAATCACAATATTGACTTAGATAATCATTGCCAAAATCTCATCATGAATTGGCAAGAGTTAGAGATTTTTGCAAATGAGCCATTGTGTACTATTGGGGCGCACACGGTTCATCATTATGAATTAGCAAAATTGAGTGCAGTGGACGTAAAAAAAGAAATCAAACTTAGTGCAGATATTTTAGAGAAGAAATTTGGCAAAAGACCAAAACATTTTTCCTATCCTATTGGTGCAAAAAGTTCTGCTGGAGCAAATGAATATCAAATAGCCAAAAAACTAGGCTTTTTAACCTGTGTAACTACTCTGCCGGGTGGCCTATATTCAGAGCACGAAACGCAATTAAATCATTTGCCAAGAATTTCCCTCAATGGGCTTTTTCAAAAAAAACAATATATTAAAGTTTTTTTGACTGGTGCAATTTTTGGGCGCTAGGGTCAATTAGGGGCAAGAAATTCATACTTTATTAATTATCAATTCCTTTTTCGGAGCATTATAGGGCTAGTTTGATCTCAATTAACACCTTCTCCATAATTTTACGCTTTTCTGGAATGGGAAATTGACAGGACGCATATTGAAGTTGATGTTAGTTGCACTAAAATATGTTGGGGTTACAAATGAATATGATGGTATTTAAAGAAGTATCTAGGCTTATCCCTATATTTTTAGTAGTTCTTGCAGTTACAATAGGAGCTCGTTTTGTAGCAAATGATACAGTGGATCAAACCGCTCGTGATAGTGCTCAATTTGCTGCAACTACTTGGGCAAGTAAAGTTACAAAATATATCCCTAATATTGAGAATGTGCTGTTAGGAGAGCAAGTAGTTAGTGGTGAAACAATGAAAAATATGGCTCACCGCCAACCAAAAAATATTAAAGCATATCGTATTTATGATAAAGATGGAACGTTAAGGCTTGAAAGAAATAATAGTAATTTGTCCTTTGATTATGATATTGCCATAGGTAAAAAGACCAGTAAATCCTTAAAAGCAATCAACTCAGAAAATCTTTTTTTCAAGAAAATCCAAATCAATGAAGGAGATCACTCTAACTCTAGTTTCGGTTCAAGGGCTATTGTTCCGCTAAAATTTAATTCTCAGATTATTGGTTATCTTGAAATTCTGGCAATAGAATCTAATGTTTTTAATAAATTCCGTAAGCAATTTTCAAAAGCTACATTTAGTTTTATAATTTTAATGTTAGCCGCATTTTTATTTCCTGCTATTCTTTATTTGCGTCGCACAGTACAGCTTGAGCACACTTCTAAACGTCTTCGTCACAATGCAGAATATGATGATTTAACGGATACATTAAATCGTGGGGCGTTTACTAAGTTCATAGACAAAGAGCTAATTATAGCTACCGAAAGAGGCTATTCCATTGCAATTCACTTTATAGATTTAGATCGTTTTAAAGAAATTAATGATACAAGAGGACATGAAGCTGGAGATGATATATTAAGCCAAACAGCAAAAAGGTTGCAAAAAATACTCGGTCCTCGTTATAGGCTCGCTAGATTGGGAGGTGATGAATTTGTTATCTTTCAACCATATTTTATTGGCTCTTCAAACAAGGCAACGCAGTTAGCAAATGAAATTGTTGAGGTGCTAAAAAAACCATTTATTGTTGATAATACTAATGTTCAAATTGGAGCATCTGTTGGTACATCGCATTTCCCACGTGATGGTAAGCAGATAGATGAATTACTAAGAACAGCTGATCTTGCTTTATATAAGGCAAAGGAAATGGGTCGCTCTCGTGCTTTAGAATTTGATATTTCTATGGAAACAGATCGTCAATCTCGTCAAGCGATCGAGCAATTATTACGAACTGCTCTTGCAAGCGACAGATTTTATCTCAATTATCAGCCTTTCTATGACATGAAAACCAGTAAATTACGTGGTTTTGAGGCATTGCTACGTATCAAGGATAATGCTGGCACACCAATTTCACCAGAGATTTTTATACCGATTGCAGAAGATATTGGCATGATAGGAGAAATTGGCGAGTGGGTGTTACGAGAATCTTGCAAAACTGCCACAGATTGGCCAAAGGATATGACTATATCTGTAAATCTTTCGCCAGATCAATTCCAAACCCATAATATGCCAAGTTTGGTGCAAGATGTTTTGATCTCAACTGGTCTAGCGTCAAGCCAATTAGAGTTAGAAGTAACCGAAGGTCTTCTGATAACTGATTCTGATAAGGTTCTATCAGAACTTAAATTAATTAAAAAACTTGGTGTATCCATTGCTCTTGATGATTTTGGCACTGGTTATTCATCGCTTAGCTATTTATGGCAGTTCCCATTTGACAAACTCAAGGTAGATAAATCATTTATCAATACGCTAAACGTTGCTGGTTCAAAATCACAAGAAATTCTCTCAACCATTGTAGCTCTTGGCAAAATATTAGATATGAAGGTTACTGCCGAAGGGGTTGAAACAGAAAAACAAGCAGAACTATTACGCTCCTTAAATTGTGATTTGGTACAGGGATATTTATTCTCCCGTCCACTTGATTTGGTAGATGTAGCTGCCGAACTTATAAAACAAGTAGATACAAGAAAAATAGCGAAATCAAATGACAGTCCTAAGCAATTAGCTCCCATACGAGCAACGAGATAATAATTAATCAGGCCTAGCCATCCATTTTATCAAAATACCAGCAGGAATTGCCCAAGCAAAGCCAGCTACTGCAAAATAGCTTAGCATTAGCCAAGTAGGGGCATTGCTAAGAGTTTTTTCATATATGATAGTTGCAATGACTGGGTAAATAATAAGCAAGCCTAACATTATAAAAAGTCCTGCTAATTTTCGATTGCGTTGGGTCAATGTTTTTACCTAAATATTATATGGTAGCGTGAGCGTATAATCAGCCTTAGCGGCGTGAGCGTATAGTAAAGCCTGCGTAGTGTGAACGCAAAGAAAAAGCAATAGCTTAGAACAAAGCAAGCAACGGCAATATTATTCGCATGGAAAAAGAATAAACGGCGGGGGTGTTCCACCTACGCCAAGGCTTCGGCGGACAAGCGGGGACGGCAGCCTGCGTGGCGTGAACGCAAGAAAGAATGTAGCGACCAACGGCGACAAGAATAAAGAAGGCAAAGCTCATTAGCGTGAGATATATAAAAGGTACTATAATACCGCACATATAACCCATTGAAAAATATAAATAAAAACTTTATGCTTGACGAATTATTTAATCTCTATATATCAACACGCAGTATTAGATTTAAGTTATATAAGGAACTATTAGACATGAAGACTTTCTCGGCAACACCGAGCGATATCGACAAGAAATGGATCTTGATCGACGCAACAGGTCTGGTTGTTGGTCGTCTTGCTAGCGTCATTGCTTATCGCTTACGTGGCAAACACCTACCAACCTTTACCCCACACATGGACACTGGTGACAATATTGTTGTTATCAATGCTGATAAAATACACTTAACAGGTAAAAAACTTGATCAGCGTAAGTTTTATTGGCACACAGGCTATCCGGGTGGAATTAAAGACAGAACTCAACGTCAAATCCTTGAAGGCAAGTTCCCTGAAAGAATTTTGCAAAACGCTATTCGTCGTATGATGCCCGGTGGCCCACTAAGCCGCCAACAGCTCAAGAATTTACGTGTTTATGCTGGAACAGAACATCCCCACGAAGCGCAACAGCCAGAAGTGCTAGATGTTGCATCAATGAACTCTAAAAATGTTAGGGCTAAATAATTATGTCTGAAACAATCAATTCTCTTGAAGAGCTAGCTAATGTTAAAACAGTAGAAGTTGAAGCTCCCGTATATGTACAAAAACTAGATAAATATGGCCGTGCCTATGCAACTGGCAAACGTAAAGACGCAGTTGCTCGTGTTTGGATTAAGCCGGGTAACGGCAAAGTAACGATTAATGGCAGAGATTATCAGAAGTATTTTGCCCGTCCTGTGTTGCAAATGGTGCTTCGTCAACCAACAGAAGCAGCTGAGCGCAAAGATCAATATGATATTGTTGCAACTGTTTCTGGTGGTGGTCTATCAGGTCAAGCTGGTGCGGTGCGTCACGGTATTTCAAAAGCCCTAACATATTTTGAGCCAGAGCTTCGTGCAGTGCTTAAAAAGGGTGGTTTTCTTACTCGTGATAGCCGTGTTGTTGAACGTAAGAAATACGGTAGAGCAAAAGCCCGTAAGTCATTCCAGTTCTCAAAACGCTAATTGCTATTTTATACAATTTTACAAGGGTCGGGCAACCGACCCTTTTTTTGTGTAAAATGAAATACAAAAACATTGGGCTGCAAGCTCTGGTGTCATCCTGAACGATAGTGCCCGCTGCGCCAGAGCGTAAGCGCGGCGAGAGGATCTTATCTGCATCGCAAGATTCTTCGCATGTGCTAAGAATGACATTTAGCTCTATTAAAAAACACATTTTCAGTTTAAGTAAAGATAGTGAAGATTTTTTGATAGAGCATAAAATGAAAACAATTCTAATTGTTACTGACGCTTATTATCCGCAAGTCAACGGTGTGGTGCGTGCCTTGGATAAATTGGCGCAAGAAATGCGAGCAAAAGGCTATAATGTAGAATTTTTAGAGCCTTCGCAATTTACGACTTTTGCTATGCCGACATATAAAGAAATAAGATTATCTTTAACTATCCCAAGCATAGTAAAAGCAAAAATTAAAGCGATTAATCCTAACGCAATTCATATTGCAACAGAAGGGCCGCTAGGGGCGATGGCTCGTCATTATTGCAACAAGAGGCATATTCCCTTCTCAACATCTTTTCATACTCAATATCCTGAATATATCCGTGCCAGAGCGCCAGTTCCTTTGCGCTGGACTTATGCATATTTTCGCCGTTTCCACTCGTCCGCAAAATATTGCTTAGTATCTTCAAAAACAGTTGCTAATCGTTTGCGAGAGCGAGGTTTCAAAAACACTGTTGATTGGTCGCTTGGTGTTGATCTTGATGTTTTTAATCCCTCTTTTAGAGATGAAAAATCACCTAAATTTAACCTGCCCAAACCAATATACCTTTTTGTAGGGCGTATCGCAGTTGAAAAAAATATTGAAGCCTTTTTAAGCTTAGAATTAGATGGAACAAAACTTGTTGTTGGCTCAGGGCCACAACTTGAAGAGTTTAAGATAAAATACCCTGATGTGGTTTTTGTAGGAAATAAAAGCGGGGAAGAATTATCAACCTATTATGCAAGCGCTGATTGCTTTGTCTTTCCCTCACGCACCGATACATTCGGTCTTGTTTTGCTTGAAGCAATGGCAAGTGGCTTGCCAGTTGCCGCCTATCCAGTGCAAGGGCCACTTGATGTAATCGCTGATTCTGGCGCAGGAATTATGAACGAGGATTTACAAAAAGCAGCGCAAGAAGCAGTTAAAATCTCCCGCAAAAAATGTAGAGAATACGCTTCTAAATTTACATGGGCTGCCAGTGCAGATATTTTCCTTAAACATTTACCCGCAACTAATGAAAGCAAATAAACTAGAATTGCTATTATTTCTTAAAATCCTTTATCACTCTTTTTATATGCTTAATTGCAATTTCAGTTCCTTTTTCCGCATTAAGTTTTTTCGCAATTTTGCTAGCATTCTCTTTGTAATCTTTGTTTGTTTTTAAGTCATTAAGGGCATAAACTAATTTTTCTGGTGTTAGTTTTCGTAAATTCACAGGTTCTGGTCCACAACCAAGCTCAAACACTCTTTGCCCCCAAAAAGGTTGATCCACCGCTTGTGGCAAAATAAAGCTTGGGCATGTAGCATAAAGACCAGCAGCAGTTGTGCCCGCACCTCCATGATGAATAACAGCACTTACACATTTAAATAACTTATCATGCGGGGCGTTGTTTATTACAAAAATATTTTCAGATATTCTATCAGCTTTAAGTCCACCCCAGCCGCTAGATATAATTGCCCGACCTCCCCATACATCAAGAGATTTTTTTATGATTTTGCTGTTTTCTTTTGCTCCAAATGGCATAGACCCAAAACCAATATAAATTGGCTTTTCTCCAGCATCTAAAAATTCCTGAAGCTCTTTAGATGGTTTCCAACCACTATTATCCTCTAATCGCCAAAATCCTGTAACAATTGCAGTTTTGGGCCAATCATGTGGCTTTGCAGAAACATTGGGTGAATAGGCATATAATGTAGTTAAATATTTCCCCTGAGCATCTTTAGAAAAACCGCCGCCTCTACGCGGTTTTAATTCCATTAATTCTTTTCTCAGCTTATCCCTTGGAAGGTCATAATAAACCTGCTGAACACTTGCCCCCGCATAAGTTAGTCGATTTAGAATAGATCCCAAATCTGGTCCAGAATAAATATGAATAGGAAATTCTGATGTCGCATTAAGGGGTTGCAAAGCCGTCACAATTGCGGGAATATCTAAGGCTTCTGCCATATCAATACCAGAAGATGTATTAATATTTACAATGATTGCATCTGCATTTTGCACCATAACCCAAGCTTTTCGTGCCGCTGTTTCAATAATACCCTGCCCCTGAGTAAGTAAATGAGGTAGATTAAGCAGATTGTTTTCATATATGGTTTTATCAAAAGAGGGCTGAGTTACATAAGATTTAATGCTATTGCCAAGATTAAAAAACTCAACATTATAACTTTCAATAAGACCTTCAAAGTCAGAGGAAGCACCAAGAACCACGTCAAAGCCATGTTTTTTTAAGGCTCTGGCTAAAGCAATATAGGGCAAAACATCGCCCAAAGTTCCAATGGTGGCTATCGCAATACGCTTTGGCATATTATATTCCAACATTTAGGGTTCGCTATGATTAATTGCGCCATTTACAAAGTTAAAATAGACAATTACAAGCATTTATAAATAGATAGTCATAAAATGAACTAAGTCAATATGAGGGCAAAATAGATGAAACTGGTAAAAGCAGCATTACTTGGCGCTTCGGGTTATACTGGTGCCGATTTATTGCGTCTTGGTATTAATCACCCAAATCTAAAATTTGTGGAGCTAACTGCCAATACTCATGCTGGTAAAGCAATGGGTGAAGTGTTCCCTCATCTTAGTAATGCCAACCTGCCAGATTTAGTAACCAATGATGAAGTGAATTGGTCTGAAATTGATGTGGTTTTTTGTGGCCTGCCACATGGCACAAGCCAAAAAATAATCCAAAAGATTTTAAGCATATCGCCTAAAACCCGTATCATCGATATGTCAGCAGATTATCGCCTAACAGATGTTGCGCTTTATAAGCAAACCTATGGCGATGAGCATATAGCACCTAAATTACAAAAAAAAGCCGCTTACGGTCTAAGCGAGCATAATAGAGAGGCGATTAAAACTGCCCCGATCATTGCCTGTCCGGGTTGTTATCCAACCGCAACTTTGCTTGCTCTATTGCCGCTGCTTAAATCAGGCGTAATTTCTAGTGATGATATAATCATAGATGCGAAATCTGGTGTAACAGGAGCGGGCAGGGGCTTAAAACAAAATATGCTTATGGCAGAAGCAGGCGAAAGTGTTTCGCCATACGCTGTTGGCGTACATCGCCATGCACCAGAAATTGATCAAGAGCTAAGCAAAATATCAGGCAAAAATATAGTGGTGAATTTCACACCGCACCTTATTCCCATGTCACGAGGTGAATTAATCACGGCGCATGTAAAATTAGATAATGGTTCTAACATCAATGATTTAAGAGCAACATTAGAATCAGTTTATAAAGATGAGCCATTTATTAAATTATTAGAGAGAGGCAAAATGCCAGCAACTGGGCATGTAAGAGGTTCAAACTTTTGCCATATAAATGTCTTTGAAGATAGAATAAAGGGACGTGCGATTGTCATTGCAGCAATAGATAATTTGGTTAAAGGTAGCGCAGGGCAAGCATTGCAAAATTTCAACATTGCCTTTGGCTTTGATGAGAAGACGGCATTACAGCAAATGCCGCTTTTTCCTTAAAAAGAGAGAGATTATGAGTGATATTGAATTTCATCGCATAAAAAGATTGCCCCCTTACGTGTTTGAGCATATCAACCCGATAAAGGCAAAAGCTCGTGCGGCTGGCGTTGATATTATTGATCTCGGCATGGGCAATCCAGACCTGCCAACCCCAAAACATATTGTGCAAAAATTACAAGAAACCGTGATGGATCCTCGCACCCATCGCTATTCCGCATCAAAGGGAATTCCGGGTTTACGCAAAGCGCAAGCTAGCTATTATCAGCGTCGTTTTGGCGTGAAGCTAAATCCTGATACGCAAGTTGTTGCAACGCTAGGATCAAAAGAGGGTTTTGCCAACATGGCGCAGGCAATCACCGCTCCGGGTGATGTTGTGCTAGTTCCTAATCCAACCTACCCGATCCATTCGTTTGGTTTCATTATGTCAGGCGGTGCGGTGCGCTCGATGCCAGCAGAGCCAAACGATAATTTTTTGGCGGTGCTAGATAGGGCAGTGCGCCATTCAATACCAAAACCCATTGCGCTTATTCTCAATTATCCAGCTAATCCTACTGCTTATGTTGCTGATATTGAATGGTATAAAGAGGTCGTCAAATATTGTAAAAAACACGATATTTTTATTCTATCCGATCTTGCCTATGCCGAAATATATTTTGATGATAATCCACCTTGCTCGGTGCTTGAGGTCGAGGGGGCGATTGATATTGCGGTAGAATTTACCTCTTTGTCAAAAACCTATTCAATGCCGGGTTGGCGAGTAGGTTTTGCGGTTGGCAATGAGAGATTGATTTCAGCCCTATCAAGGGTAAAATCATATCTAGATTACGGAGCGTTCACGCCAGTACAAGTCGCCGCAACTGCCGCCCTAAACGGCTCAGACGATTGCATAAAAGAAATGCGCCAAACCTATCACACTAGGAGAGATGTTTTGGTAAAGAGTTTCTCTCGAGCAGGCTGGGATATTCCAGCACCAAAAGCCACAATGTTCGCATGGATTCCAATTCCAAAGCAATTCGCACATTTAGGTTCACTAGAATTCGCTAAGCTATTGATAGAAAAAGCAGAAGTTGGCGTTGCTCCTGGAGTTGGATTTGGAGAATATGGCGATAATCATGTACGAATTGCGCTAGTAGAAAACGAACAAAGAATCCGCCAAGCGGCAAGAAATATCAAAAAGTTCTTAGCTACTGGCAAAGGGCAAAGCAATGTTTGAGGGTTGATATAGGCTGACACTATAAACCCCGTATTGCCAACATATCTCTCAATGTCACCCAGTTGCAGCTATAGTTACCAGCCATTTCCTTCCGCTGTCACCCCGTTGAAAAACGGGGTCCATTATATTCATAAGCAGGAACTATTTTAATATTATTCTTGTTGCTGAAACAGCAAGAAAACCACTATTTGTGATATGATATGAAAGCGCAAATGGACCCCGTTTTTCAACGGGGTGACGGCGAGTATCTATGTTGATTTTTGCAAAAAACACCCATTAGGAGTTTCTTATTCTAAAAAATTTTAAGTTATAATTAAGCTAAATCCAGCGCCTAACCTTTGCCTTATAATCCAGATATTGCTCGCCAAATAATTCCTCTAAAGAGCGCTCTTCGGGTATGATTTGAAACCTATTCATGTAAAGCACGAATAGGGCGATAAGAACTAAGGAAAATAGGTTGGCAAGAAATAGACCCCAACCAATCAAAATTATTAAATCGGCAACATAAATTGGATTGCGAGAAAAGCTAAAAAATCCAGTGGTTACTAAGGTGGAAGAATTGTTGGGTCGCATGGGGTTTATGGTGGTTTTTACTTTTTTGAATTGCCAAGCAGATAGCAGCATTAATAACAGGCCATCAAAAATAAAAATCACTAAAAAGAAATATTTATATTGTTCTAGCAAATTAATAGAGGGAGAAAATTTTGCGACAATCCACATTAAAAGTGCAATAATTACAACAACCAGTGGCGGTGGGATTTTTAGCTCAAGTTGTTTCATTTTCAAATAATTCCTTAGCAAAACCGATGAATTTATCGCCCCGCTCTTCAAAATTTCTAAATTGATTATAGCTTGGCGCACCGGGAGATAGAATAATTACATCGAAACGTGATCTACGTGAAGCAAGGGCGTTCATTGCTATTTCTAAATTTTCAGCTTCAAGCACTTCAATTTGCGGAGCATTTGCATAGGTGCTAGAGGCCAGCCTATCGCCAGTCACTGGTAGGCAAATAAGAATTTCAACCGAACTTTGAGCCAATTTTTTTGCTAATTGGGTATAATCTTGTTGGCGCTCATGCCCACCTGCAATTAGCGCTATTGGCATATTCTTATAGGCATTAATCGCCGCTAATGTTGCCTCTGGAGTTGTTGAAATACTATCATCAACAAATAACATATTGCCAATTTTATGTTCTTCAAGGCGATGGGCAAGCGGAGTGAAATCTTTTATTGCCGCTAAAATATCTGCATCATTTGCCCCAACAGCCAAAGCTAATTGCGCTGCTAATTTTGCATTATCAATATTATGATCACCCTTTAGAGCTGAATCTCGTGCCGCCTCGCTTATTTTATTACTCAAATCATTGTCTAATGGCGGCAACAAACGAGACTTATCACCCAATGCTTTTAGTGCTAATTCATTATCTATTGCACCAACTCCAAGCGCTACGGGAAATAGACTATCTCGCTCAATAAGGTTTAATTTATCAGCATAATAATGCTTCAGATCACGGTGCCAGTCAGTATGTTCAGGTGAGAGATTTGTTATGGCCGCAAAATCTGGCTCAAAAGCAATATCGGCGGTTTGATATGAGGAGAGCTCGAATATTATTATTTCATTTTTATTAGCAACATCTATTGGCGCAACTCCAATATTACCAGCAAGGCCAACGTCTTTTTTTGCAGCCTTTAACATGAGATAGAGAAGTGTTGCGGTGGTAGATTTGCCCTTTGTGCCAGTAATAGCAATTACTTTGCTATTTTTGCGATAATGATGCGCCCAAAGGTTCAGATTTGAAGTAACAATTATCCCAGCTTCTCGAGCCATAAGAAAAATAGGCCGATAGCGAGAAACTCCGGGACTTTTTATAATTGTAGCAAATTTTTTATTTTCAATAGCACTAGTTAGATCAGATGGTTTTATAATTTCACTATTATCAACTTTAATAGCGCCGCTATCTGCGGTTACATATATTTTCGTATTTGGATAATTTTGTTGAAGGAATTTGCGAGTTGATTGCGCTTCAATGCCAGCACCATAAAGCAAAACAGGTTTTGAAAAATCAATATTGCTTGTCTGGTTTTCATTTGGCATATGGCATTACCTTTTGCTCAATAGATTTTGGAATTAAATGTACATTACTATCTTTCATTAGATCGCTCAATGCCTGTTGTAATTTTTTTGTACCATAAAAATCTATTATATCAGCGCTTAATTTTGAAACTATTATATCATTCTGATATTGCTCATTCTTGCTAAGCGCATAAATCATAGCAGCCGCTTCCAAAATTTCACCAACACATTCCCAAGGCTTATGTCCTTTAAGGCCAGTTAATTCACGATAGGCATTTTCATTTTTTTCAACATCAAGCAAATTATGTCCAAAAATCTCATTGAGACGATTTTTGTCCATATTGGGTGCAAGAATTAAAAAGGTGAAATGGCATTTTGGGCAATTAGTACACCAAAGCCTACCATCATGCCCAGCTAGTTTGAAATTTTGATTGCAGCTAGAAAACACCCTATCAAAGCGGTTTTCTCTGGCAAAAATTTTGGCAATTTTTACTTCTGAAAATGGGCGTAAAAGCGAAAAATATTGCAATTCACCACCCGTTGCATCACTAATTACATTGTTAAACATTTTCTCAAAATCAAAAGATTTAGAATATTGATGATTTACTTCACGACCATCAAATTCAATATTACCCTCGCTTGCTGAACGCTCATTTGAAAGGGCGATATATTTATAATCATAAAGCACAGCACATAAAGTTGCGATAATAGAATTTATGGCAGTTGATGGAACATGCCCATTATAATAGTTTGGCTGTTGGCTTAACCTAATCATTTCTTTGTCTAAAATGCGCTTCACATAAATTGGCTGGCGCTCAATTTTCTCAATAGAAGAAATAATTGGCCCTTTAGGATTAACTGCAAAGGGCATGAAATCCAACTTTGCTTTTTCTAATAATTGCACTGAAACAAGCGAATCTTTGCCGCCGCCAATGGGCAATAATATTCTACTCCTTAGTTTAAGTGGCTTTTCTTTTTGTTGATTATTTATATTGGCACTAAGTTTTATTTTGCCATAGCGTTTGAGATTATTGCGAGCAAAAAACTCACCCAAGCCATTTTCATAGATATCAAGCACTAATTTTTGCTCATCTTGGCTAAGAGATAAATCGCTAGCATCTATTTCATAAGGGGCAAGCAATTTATAATAGCTTACGCCCAAAATGCAGGCCGCCAAAGAAACTAAACGCTCAAAAGATTGCGAATTTAATATGTCTAAATCTGCTTCTTCTTGAAAAAATAGCTTTTCTTCAAAATTTAATTCACCCAAAGAATATAGAAAAATAATTTCCAAATCATTGGTGTTAATTATTGGCCTGTGGATTTTGAAAGCTAAATCGTTCATATATAAATTTCTAATAAAGGGTCATCTTTAGGCGCATTGTAATATCTTCACCGATTCTTTGATAGCCATATTCACGCATGGTACAAGAAAATTTCTTTCCCCTCTTTTCAATAGAAAAAAAATTATAGCGTGCAGGGCCTTTTTCAGATGAAGAATGCGCAGATGCTGAGGCAACGCCAATTACTGGAACTTCATTTCCTGAAATATCACTTGCTAATCCCTTGATGGAGTTTACGGTTGAGCGATGCGTGTGCCCATGTAAAATTAACTCAGCGCCAGCTTGCTCAATAACATCTCTAAATAGCTTTGCACCTCTTAAGCCCTTTTTTATTTTATTCGCTTCTTCTTCAAATGGTGGGTGATGAATTGTTACTATTCTAAAATACCCAGCCTTTTTTGTAAGTTCTAATGAGGTGGCTAATCTTTTTGCTTGGGCTTCATCAAATTTGCCAGAAGCAAAAAACGGCAAGGTGGGAACAGCAGAATTACAATTTATAATTGCGACATTTTTAATGCGGCGCACAAAAGGGTAGGGCGCTTTTTCAATCATTTCCCCCTTGATATAATTGCCCATTGCTTGCTCAAACTTTTCTAATGAACCAGCAATATAAGCATCGTGATTACCCGCAATAGCGCAGATTTTTTTAGAACTCCCAAGAGCCTTTATCCAATTAGCTGCTTGCTCAAATTCTTTATTAGTTGAGAGATTTACCAAATCACCAGTGATGGTAATTAAATCAGGATTTTTTTGTTTTAGATGTTTAACAAGGTTTGAAAGCGTGTCGGTTTGCATGTTTTTGTTGCGATTAAGCTTCCAATTAGCAAATCCTGTTATGCGTTTTGAAAATAATTCAGGCAACGAAACAGGTGGCAATGGGCTAAGATGAATATCAGAAATGTGAGCAATTGAAATCATGCCTAGCTATTGGCACGAAAAATGCGCTAAGAAAATGGCTTAAATCAATATTTTTAGATTTTTCAAAGATTTTAGGAAATATATTTAATGAAGAATGTCTTTTGGGCAAAGTTATTAGCCAAAGTTTTTTTGTTCTTTAAGGGTATTTATGAACATCAAACTATTGGCGCTCGTGCGATATTAATTGATGGTAATAAAGTCCTATTGGTGCGACAAAGTTTGGTTCGTGGCTGGCAATTTCCCGGTGGTGGGGTTGATGTTGGTGAAAGTTTTGCAAAAACCGCAAAACGTGAGACTTTTGAAGAAACTGGCTATCAAATAAAAGGTGATATGCAATTACATGGCGTTTTTCATAATATTGAAGCGACTAACCGTGATCATTTGGCCTTTTATATCTCTTATGATTTTGAAAAACTAAATGAATTTAAGAAAAGCAAAGAAATAATTGAAATAAAATGGTTCTTAATTGATGAATTGCCCGATGATTTAGCGCAAGGGGCAAAAAATAGAGTAGCTGAAATATTTAACAATGAGCCAATAAGCGATAAATGGTAAAAATAACAATCATACTCTAGACGAATATTTATTATAATGATAAAGAAGTTTTAGGAGAGCAACATGATTAGATTATTACAAAATATCCGACGAAAATAGTGTGATTTCTTTGCGCTAATTTTCTTCGTCTTTTTTGGATTTAATCATGACTAATAAAACAAATATACCCGATAATATCGGCTCTAACATTTCCATTCGTCCCTATCAAAAAACTGATTTTGATTTTGTTGAAAAATTACAAGCCAAAGCCTTTGGGCCGGGGCGATTTGCTCGTGCGGCTTATAGGGTGCGTGAGAAATTCTTAAGTGATGATGAGTTGGGTCTTATAGCTATGATAGGCAATAAGCGAGTTGGCTCGGTTAGTATGACCCCTATTTCCATCGCTAAAATAAATGGCTATTTATTAGGGCCGCTGGTTACTGATAATCAATATCGCTCAATAGGCATTGGGGGCAAATTAGTATTGCAGGCAACAAGCAATGCCTTAAAAAAAGCAGGTGAATTTACCTTGTTAGTTGGGGATTTGCCCTATTACGGCACTATGGGATTTGAGGCAGTTGAGCCCTATTCTATCATATTTCCAAGTTTTGTAGATCAAAATAGAATTTTAATAAGTTGCAAGCCTGATATTAATTTAGATAATATAGTTGGAGAACTAGAGGCATATATATAGTATTTAGCATTTTCAATGCTAAATACTATCACCTCACGAAGCGATAGCGAGTGCGGTGCGCGGCGAAGCCAGCGTAATTCAATTAGCATAATTGAATTTAGAAAACACTATAGGTGAGATTTGATTGAACTAGATAAGAATATTATTGGAATTAAAAAGTGTTTGCTTGGTAAACCACAAAACTTAAGCGATGCAACAGGTCTTAAACCTGATCTTTATCCTGAAGTACCACAAAGCACCCCTGCTGTGCCAGCGGCAGTGCTTATTGCTCTTGTTAGACGAGAAAATCATTATAGCGTGCTTTATACTGAACGATCAAAAAACTTACGCTCCCATTCAGGGCAAATTGCTTTTCCGGGTGGGAAAATAGATGCTAGCGATAAGGATGCAGCAGCGGCTGCCATTCGTGAGGCAGAAGAAGAATTAGCGATAAAGCCGCAAGATGTTGAAATTTTAGGCTATATGGACACAATGTTTACAGGTACAAATTACCTCATAACTCCAGTTGTTGGCATTGTGCGCCCCTCAGCGCCGTTTGTTGCAAATGAGCAAGAAGTAGCTTCGTTTTTTGAAGTGCCATTAGATTTTTTAATGCGTGCTACTTCTTATCAATCGTTCAATGTTTGGTTGGCAAATAAGCAGCAAAAAACTTGGAAAATAGAATTTGAAAAAAAGATAATATGGGGCATAACGGCGCACCTTACTCGCCATCTTTGGAACTTGGCTCTTAAGGATATGGGCAATGATAGCTAAAGAGCGGGCACTTGAAAACTTAAAGAATACTGCTTGGTTGCAAGATGAAGCGACACAAGAAATATTTCATTTACTTGATAGCGAACAAGGGCGCACAAAAGCAGTTGGCGGTATTGTGCGTGATAGTTTAATTGGGCGAAATGGCGCAAAAACTGATATTGATTTTGCAACAGAATTTTTGCCGCAAGAAGTGATTGAGCGAGCCAAAAAAGCAAATATTGCTTATTATCCAACGGGCATTGAGCATGGCACGATTACGTTACGAATAGGCAAAAAAACCTTTGAAATCACCACTTTGCGCCAAGATATAGAAACTGATGGCAGGCACGCTAAAGTGCAATTTGGCACCGATTGGCTTGCTGATGCTAGACGGCGAGATTTCACCATTAATGCCCTATATGTTGATTATAATGGAGAGCTATTTGATCCTCTATCTGGCCTAAAAGATTGTCTTGCTGGCAAGGTAATATTTATTGGTAATGCAGATGATCGCATTAAAGAAGATAGGCTTCGAGTTTTTAGGTTTTTTCGTTTTTCAGCCTCACACGCTATGCAAAAATTAGACGAGGTAGGCTTGGCTGCGTGCAAGAGGGCTGCCAATGATTTGGGCAATATTTCGGCTGAGCGAGTGGGCGCTGAAATGGAGCGCATGTTGAGCCTTAAATATATTGCCAAGAGCCTTACTTTAATGAGTGAAATTGGAGTTCTCTCATTAAATGCAAGCGTGCTTGAGCAACTTTTTCTTTATGAAGACTTTATAGATAATCCAGCATTTGAAGCAAGGTTAGCTATCATTTTAGGGCAGTATGAAAAGGCTAAATTGCAAAAATTATGGCGACTATCTAATGTGCAAATCAAAGGGGCTGTTAATCTACTGAATGGCGCAAAATTATTACATGAGAATAAGATAAATGAGGTGGCATATCATTATAAAGATATTATTGTTGATATTGTGCCATTGGCTGGTGCTATTTATCATTGGGAGCATAAGAAATTATTAGAAACATCTCGGCGTTTAAGTGCAATAAAAGTGCCGCCATTTCCAATAAGTGGAAAAACTCTTATTGACGCAGGAATTGAGCCAAGCCCAAAGTTTGGAGAAATTATATCAAGGCTTGAAAGCGAATGGATTGAAAGTGATTTCAAACTAAGCAAAAGTGATTTGCTAAGTAAGCTCTAAAAACCCGCCTGTCTGGCGCATAGCTTCGCCCAAAACCAAAGCGCCAGTAATAGCAACATTAAGCGATCGCATTTGCTTTGCCATTGGAATACGGATTTTTATATCTGCCTTTTGCGCAACATAATCAGGCACACCAGAACTTTCTCGTCCCAATAATATTATATCATTTTTCTTAAAACTAATTTCATAGGGTGATTGTTTAGCTTTAGTTGTAAGTAAAATAAGCCTCTTGTTTTGCTGCTCTCGCCATTTTTCAAACTCTTCAAAACTATCATGCTCTATAATATTTTGCTTAACTATATAATCTAGCCCCGCACGTTTTAGCCCTCTGTCGCTAAATTCAAAGCCAGTTGGGTGAATAATATGGAGTTTTGTTGCAAGGCAGGTAGTTAAACGTATTAGCGAACCAGTATTTTGTGCTATTTCTGGTTGAAACAAAGCTATAGAAATGCTCATTTATAATTTTTCCCGTTTTTTTCATCTTCAAACTATGTAGTTGAGTGATTTTATCTGGACAAGAGCTTATTTGGGTGCAAAAAGAAAAGCAATTAGCGAACTAGTTTTTTGGACGCAAGTCTGATTCGTGCGCTATAGATAAGATTGCCTAAAATTAGGCTAGTCAATAACAACCTAAACGAGGAACACGACCTTGGCTACAAATGTTAAAAATGATCCAAACAGGCGGGACTTTTTATATGTCACAACCGCAGCTGTTGGCGCAGTTGGAGCAGCCGCCGCTGTCTGGCCGCTAATTGACCAAATGAACCCTGATGCAACAGTAAAAGCTCTTGCCTCAATCGAAGCTGATATTTCATCAATAGAAGTTGGACAATCCGTTACTTTTAAGTGGCGTGGACAACCAATTTTTGTTCGTCATCGCACACCAAAAGAAATAGCTGATGCAATAGCTGTTCCGCTTGAAGATATGATAGATCCAGCAACTGATGCTGAGCGTGTGGTTGCAGGCAAAGAACAATGGCTAGTCATGGTTGGCATTTGCACCCATCTTGGTTGTGTGCCGCAGGGGCAAAAACCAAACGAGCCAAAGGGTGAATTTAACGGCTGGTTCTGTCCTTGTCATGGCTCTCACTATGATAGTGCAGGGCGTATTCGCAAAGGGCCAGCACCAAAAAACCTTGTGTTGCCGCCATATGAATTTTTGAGCGATACGCTCGTTAAAATAGGTTAAGGGGAAAACTAATGTCTTCACACTCTAATTATAATCCTACTAACCCTGTTGAGAAATGGTTTGACGAGCGACTTCCGCTTATTAGGTTCTCAAAAGAACATTTAATGGATTTCCCTACACCAAAAAACATCAATTATTGGTGGACGTTTGGTGCTGTGCTAGCAATTATGCTGGTTATGCAAATTGTTACTGGTATTATTTTGGCAATGCATTATGTGCCAAATATTGAAATGGCGTTTGATTCAGTTGAGCATATTCGCCGTAACGTCAATTATGGCCGTATCATTCAAGGTACACACGCCGTTGGTGCTTCGATGTTCTTTTTTGCCGTCTATATTCACATGTTTCGTGGTCTTTATTATGGGTCCTATAAAGCTCCGCGTGAAATATTGTGGATTTTGGGTGTAATAATATTCTTGCTTATGATGGCAACTTCTTTCATGGGTTATGTTTTACCATGGGGTCAAATGAGCTTTTGGGGTGCAACGGTTATTACCAACGTGTTCTCGGCTATTCCTTTGGTTGGCAATACAATTTTGGAATTCCTTGTTGGTGGATTTGTGGTTGATAATCCAACTCTAAACCGCTTCTTCTCATTACATTATCTATTGCCATTTATTATTGCGGCGGTTGTAGCGCTTCATATTTGGGCGCTTCATGTTCCCGGAAATGGCAACCCAACTGGTGTTGAAGTGAAATCAAGTGCAGATACAGTTCCTTTCCATCCTTATTATACAATGAAGGATTTATTTGTGATTGTGGTGTTCTTTATCCCATTTGCATGGTTTGTGTTTTTTGCACCAGATATATTAGGGCATGCCGATAATTATATTCGTGCAAATCCATTTATAACACCTGCTAAAATTGTTCCTGAATGGTATTTATTGCCATTTTACGCAATGCTTCGTGCGGTTGATTTTGACCTACTCTTTATCAACGCTAAACTTGGCGGTGTTATTGTGATGTTTGGCTCAATCTTAATATTGATGGTTTTACCTTGGCTTGACAGATCAAAAACTCGCTCTGGTAATTTCCGTCCAATGTTTAGACCTTTTTTCTGGTTATTCGTGCTAAATTTCATGATGCTTATGTATCTTGGAGCGCAAGCTGCAGAGGGTATATATGTGATATTGTCAAAGGTTGGAACGGCATATTATTTTGGTTATTTCTTGATTATTTTGCCAATATTAGCACGCATTGAAACTCCAAAACCTTTGCCAAATTCTATCTCGGAAAGTATTTTGGATAAATATGAAGCAAAAGCATTAAAACAAGAAAAAATGCGAGGAGAAGGAAATTCAGAAATACAGGGAAAAGGAGGTAAGTAAAATGAGAAATATTTTTTCAGCACTTGCTTTGAGTGTAATTTTAGCAATTCCATTGCCTGCTATGGCAGCTCCGTCTGGAGTACCTGCTGAGTTGCAAAAATGGAGTTTTGCTGGCATATTTGGAACTTATGATACAAATCAATTACAACGTGGTTTTCAGGTGTTCCAAGAAGTTTGCTCAGTCTGTCATGGGGCAGATCTAATAGCATTTAGAAACCTTACTGAAGCTGGTGGACCTGAGTTCCCAGAAAGTCAGATTAAGCAATTAGCTTCTGAATATTATATTATTGATCCTGAACTTGAGGAAGGTGAAAGACCTGCAATTTTAGCAGACCTATGGCCCTCTCCTTATGCAACCGAGCGAGAAACTCGTGAGGCAAATAATGGTGCTTTGCCACCTGATTTCTCAGTTTTGGCAAAAGCTCGTTATATTCCTAGAAAATTTCCTTTGAATTTTTACGATATGGCAAGAGCATATCAAGAGGGTGGTGCGGATTATATTTATAATGTTTTGGTCAATTATGAGGACGAACCACCATATGGCGTAGAAATTGGTGATGTTCAACAATATAATGCGTTTCTTGGGGGTGGCATAACTATGATGTCTCCATTAATGGATGAATTGGTTGAGTATGATGATAGTACTGTTCCGCTAACAGTTGAGCAATATGCAAAAGATGTATCAGCCTTTATGTATTGGATGGCAGATCCGCATCTTGTTTCTCGTAAAACTATTGGGCTTAATGTTTTGATATTCCTATCTGTTTTTGCTTTGCTAATGTATTTAGTTAAGCGCAGAATTTGGGCTGGCGTAAAACATTAATCTTATGAAATGATGAGATAGATAATATAAAAGGCTCATGTGTGAGCCTTTTTTTATGAAAAATTGGAGATTATAATGAGCATTGATCTGAAGGCATTAATTAGAACAATTCCCGATTACCCAAAAAAAGGAATTATGTTTCGTGATATTACCACGCTGATTGAACATCCCGAAGGGTTCCGTGAAAGCATTGAGCGCATAGCTAGTGTGCATCGTGGTTTGGGTATAACTCACGTTGCGGGTATTGAGGCGAGGGGGTTTATTTTTGGTGCTGGGGTTGCCATATCGCTTGGCGTTGGCTTCGTTCCTGTAAGGAAAGCTGGCAAATTACCAGGTGAAACGATTGGACAAAATTATGCACTTGAATATGGCGTTGACACGGTTGAAATCCATGCTGACGTGGTAAAAGAGGGGGATAGTGTTTTATTGGTTGATGATTTAATTGCAACTGGCGGCACGGCGATTGCAGCTGTTGCCCTATTAAGACGCACAGGAGCAAAGTTAAAATATGCGGCCTTTGTTGTTGATCTACCAGAAATTGGCGGTGCTGAAAAATTGATTGAGAAAGATGTTGAACTATATTCACTAGTTACATTTGATGGACATTAGGCAGTAATTATATTTTTGTAGTGTGCATTTTTGAACACAATTAGCATTCATATGATTATTTAAAAATAGATAGTTAGGAGAATATAAATGAGCATCAAAAAATTCGTAGAAATTATTATACTATTTAGTGGTTTTTCTTTAGTTTCAACAGTTGCGAATGCTAATGAAATTCTAGGTCAGTGGAAAACAAAAGAAGGGGATATTGCAATAGTATCTGAATGTGAAACCTCGTTTTGCATTAATATGGAAACGGGAAAGTTTTCAGGTAAATTACTAGCAAAATTTATTACTAATGAAGATATCTATAAGGGTATTGTATATAACCCAGCAGGGGACAATGAGTTCACAGCTAATGCATTTATAAAAGATGATATTTTGGAGATAAAAGCTTGTCCTGTTGCATTTTTATGCAAAACTCAAAAATGGACACGAATTTAGAAAATTAAAATATTATTTATCCTCTCTTGGCAAGTTTGAATTAATTGGGCATAGTTACATGTAGCTCTTTATTAATAGGGCAAATATCCTTGGGAGGGGAAATATAATGAGAAAATTCTTTAAGATAATATTCGTAGCTTTTGCTTTTGTTTTTGTAACTCTTGGCGCAAATGCCAATGAGATTTTAGGCAAGTGGAAAACTGAAGGCGGGGAAACGGCGCTTATTTCAAAGTGCGGTGGTGAATTTTGTATTGTGCTGAAAACTGGTACATATAAGGGACAAAATATTGGCAAAGTAAAAGCTGAGGGTGCTAAATATAAGGGCACTGTTCGTGATCCTGCTGATGACAAAACCTATACAGGGAATATATCTGTTGCTGGTGATAATCTAAAAATGCAGGGTTGCATTGCGATTTTTTGTAAAACGCAAAAGTGGACACGCATGTAAAAATTTCCTGCCATCATCAATAAATCATGATGGCAGGATTTATTTTAGCTATCTTTAGCTTTCTTTTCTTTTATATCTGGTTTAGCAACTTTATTATTCTTTAAAGTCGGTATAGCCTGTCCATAAGGGCCAGAATTATGCTTGCCAATTTTTGATTTTTTAATTGGCGCAGGGCGTTGAAATAATTGTTTCGGCATGGAGTATACTCCTTTTTATATCGTAGTTTTTTACTTTAATTAAAGTAAAAATAAGGGGATCAAATATTGTTAGGCAACATTTGATGTATTAAAAAAGGCAATTACTAATTCGTGAAATATGTCTAACCAAAATATCAAATTATATTCTCTTTAGATCTATTGCAAAATTTGCACCCAAGTTTAATCGGATGGAGTTAATTGCCAAGATGAAGAAAAACCTATTTGATCATTTTACTAAAGACCTCATGTTATGTGGACTTACAGGTTAACCAGTATCTCTTGCCTTTGTCAAATATCTACCTCCCTCCCCCTTGCGGGGAGGGATTGAGGGTGGGGGTTAGGCAAAAAAGCGGTGATCCTCATCGTAACAATTAAACAAACCCCATCAGCCCCGCTACCGAAATAGTCAAAAACAAAATCCACTGCGGTAATTCCAGTGGGCTTTGCTTTTTCCATAACCAAAGAACAATGTTCCAAATGGTGAAGCTGATAGAAAGAAAAAGTGCTGCTAGGCCTAGCTCCCATGCGCTGGGATAAGTCGCTGAAATTGCAAAAGCGGCGGACATGGTAAGCAATACAATCGTTACAATATGCCAGCAATAATAATTGGTATATTTTGCCACTGGATGCATCTTGGCTTTTAACAACGGTTTGGCAGCAAATTTGCCGCCAACAAAAAAATGCATGGCGGCGGTAATAAAGGTAAAAAATGTAGCCAGCCATAAGTAAAATGGATTTGGCGGCAGTTGAATAAGCTCAATCATTTATCTAACCCATTCATTTTTTCATCAATTTCTTCAACAATGGAATTTTCACGGCCCACATAGCAAAGCGTTGTTTGATGGTTGGCTTGAAATCTCGCATTTTTGAAAAAGAGGCGACATCTGATTGAAAAACCTGTTTGCCTTTCTGGTTAGTTGCAATAATTGTTGAAAATAACAACCCCCAACCTGGAAGCGATGCAGAGGCACGTTTTGAGGTAACAATTAGTTTATAAGAAATGCAATCTTCAGGTCTTACTGCTTGCATAAAAGTCATTTTTTTAATGCCGGGAGAAGGGCCCGAAACTCCGGGTATCATTCCCTCAGCTACCATTGCCTCTTCTCGGTTTTTTATTTCATCAACCATTAAGCGATGCCCAACACATGCGGTGTGCCAGCCAGAAGCGATTATGCCGCCAAAATGCGAATATTTGGCGAGTTCTGGGTCGGTATGGAAATATTGATTATCATATTCTTTATTATATTTAATAATCTCCTCTTGGGTAAAGCAATATTGACCCAATTCCATGCTGTCGCCATCATTAATATCTTCAAACCACATGGTCATGATGTCGCTCCAAACCAATTTCAGGATTACGAACATCAATCAAATTATTCAGCGTCATAATCATCACCGTTTGATTTTTTTGATTTTTAATATCAAAATCAAGATTAACAATGCCCCATTGCGGCTTAGATCTCGCTCGTTTTAATAAGGTGATAGTAACCGTGCCACCAATAATATCATTCGCCATAACAGGGCGTTTCCATTTAAGGTCGGTAATACTCATGCCACCAGCACTAGCAAGTGTTCCAGGGAAATTTTTTAGTGCCATTTTGATAGCAATCGCCCCAGTTTGATAACCAGAAGCGGCAATACCACCAAGCAAAGAAGCCTTTGCCGCTTTTTCATCAATATGAAAAGGTAATGGGTCAAACTCAAGCGCAAAGGTTTTTATCATCGATTTGGTGACTTTGGTTTTACCAAGATCAACCTGCTGCCCAACATGCAAATCTTCAAAATGCAAAAAATCTTTAGTAATAGGATTGCTCATCAATGCCTCTCTTACTCCTCCTTGCGAGGATATTACTTTCTATCCCCTCCCCCTTGCGGGGAGGGCTAGGGTGGGGGTAAAAACCAACCCCACAAAGAAATCTAATAAGACACTAAGGTTGACGTTAACGTCAAGCAAAAATTTTAATTATTAAACTTAAACAACATCACATCGCCATCTTTGACCACATATTCCTTACCCTCATCACGAGCTTTGCCAGCTTCTTTTGCGCCCTGCTCACCGTTAAATTCAATATAATCATCATAAGCAATAGTTTGCGCACGTATGAAGCCTTTTTCAAAATCTGTATGGATAACCCCTGCCGCTTGCGGGGCTTTTGTGCCCTTATAAATTGTCCAAGCACGAGTTTCTTGTGGGCCAGCGGTGAAATAGGTCTGTAAATCTAATAATTCATAACCCTGCTCAATAAGTCGGTTAAGTCCGGGCTCTTTTAATCCAAGTTCTGCGAGATATTCCTTTTGCTCATCGTCTTCAAGTTGCGCTAATTGGCTTTCAATTTCAGCAGAGATGATAACAGATAGGGCATCTTGCTCTTTAGCATAATCGGCAACTTGCTTTGTCATTTCATTGCCAGATACGGCGCTATCCTCATCAACATTACAAACATATAGCACTGGTTTTGAGGTGAGGAGCTGCAATTCTTTGAAAGCTTTTTCTTCGTCTTTAGTGCGCTCAACAAAACGAGCTGGCCTGTCATCTTCTAGCACTTTAATTGAGCGATTTACCAAATCAAGCGTCAGTTGCGCTTCTTTATCTTGCCCTCGTAGTTTCTTCTCTAAGCCAGTAATACGCTTCTTAAGGCTCTCAAGATCGGCAATCATAAGTTCGGTCTCAACAATTTGCGCGTCAATTATCGGATCGATCTCACCACTAACATGCACAATATCATCATTTTCAAAACAACGAAGCACATAAGCAATGGCATCAGTTTCACGAATATTAGCCAAAAATTGATTGCCCAAACCCTCACCTTTAGAAGCGCCTTTAACTAAACATGCAATATCAACA
>JAKISM010000017.1 GCA_021648585.1 Devosiaceae bacterium
ACAATTTTCTCTTCGGAGAACAAGCTATTTACATTATAAAGCCGAACAATGCGCTCATAATTAAACAAAGCAACAATAAGCACCACAATAAGCAAACCTGATATTGCCCAAAGCAAATATTTCAAAAACTTCTTCATTACCGCTCTCCCCACTAAACCTAACCCACAATAGCGCCTAAATTTGAAATAGCAAACCACAGATATTTGAGTGCTTGTTTTAGAACTTACTAGTGACGAGCTTAACTTTAATGTTGCTGGCCATAATCACAGAAACGATCTTTGCTATTATTTAATTTTCAGAAAATATCCAAATAGAAATGAGTAAACAACCACACTAAGTGTGTGGTAGCGGGAGAGGGACTTGAACCCCCGACACGCGGATTATGATTCCGCTGCTCTAACCAGCTGAGCTACCCCGCCACAATGTTTGATAATAAATCAACACCTATTATCTTAAATAACATGAGACTATTTAGGTTCGCTGTTTGCAACTGTCAAGCACTCAAAATAAAGGCTGGCAAATATTCCTGCCAGCCAGCTATAATTTATTGCAAAAAGCCTACTTGCTTAAAGAATTTGCAATATCAACTAATGAGATAAATTCTGCCCGATAGCCAAACCTATCTTCTCCCTTAGCATCCCTTGCCAAAGCCTCAATTTCTTCATAGCTCATATTATCTGCATAGTTCGATCCACGTAGTTTTTGCGCAAAGGCGGCAACAGAAGCGCCAAAACGAAATTCAGGAGAAATGTCAGCAATATTATCCTTTGCTGCATCAACCCGAATTGGCACTTCAATTAACTTACTCTTATCTTCATTTGGCAGTTTATAGCGCAATTTAAGAAAAGCATATTCTTGTTTATTGCCAATAGTGCTAACTGGTTTTTCATTTTGATAGCGTAACGCATCAACTGAAATAGCAGATGATCCAACAGGAGTTATTTCATAAATCGCTGTTACCGTATGCCCTGCTCCAATATCACCAGCATCGACCTTATCATTGTTAAAATCCTCTCGCTTAAGCGCACGAGTTTCATAACCAACAAGGCGATATTCAGCGACAGTTAAAGGATTAAACTCAACTTGAATTTTAACATCCTTAGCAATGGTCATTAACGTGCCCAATATTTCCTCAGAAAGCACCTTTTTCGCTTCCAAAAAACTATCAATATAAAAAGCATTGCCATTACCATTTTGCGCTAAGGCCTGCATCAACTCGTCATTATAATTACCACTGCCAAAGCCAAGCACCGAAAGCGAAATATCATCATCTCGTTTTTTCTCAATAAAGCTCTTAAGTGCGTCTGGAGTCGAAATGCCAACATTAAAATCACCATCGGTTGCTAAAATCACCCGATTATTCGAGCCTTCACTTTTTGCATCCTCTGCCAACTCATAAGCCAGTTCAATCCCCTGCCCGCCAGCGGTTGAACCACCAGCACTAAGACGCTCAAGAGCCTTAAGAATTTTTCGCTTCTCGCTTGCTTTAGTCGGCTCTAAAACAACACCAGCACTACCAGCATAAGCAACAATAGAAATTGTGTCATTCTCATCTAGCTGATTTAGCAACAAAGAAAATGAGCGTTTTAATAGCGGTAATTTATCGGGTGCATTCATTGAGCCTGAACTATCAATCAACAAAACCAAATTAGATTTTGGGCGCTCGCTCAACTCAGGCGTAAAACCCTTAATACCAATATGCAGCAATTTTGTTGCTTCATTCCATGGCGTTGGATAGACCTCAACAGATTGCATGAAAGGCACATTGGCGCTGGTTGGCGCTTGATAATCATAAGAGAAATAATTGACCATTTCCTCAATGCGCACCGCATCAGGATTTGGCATTATACCATTTTCAAGTTGCGAGCGCACATAAGAATAAGACGCAGTGTCCACATCTATTGAAAAAGTAGAAACTGGATTTTGTGCCGTAATGAAAAGAGAAGATTCATCTTCAGAGCTAAACTTATCACCAGCTTGCCCATCCATAATAGTAGGGGCAGGAGCAACCATGCCAAGCGGTTCAGGACGCTGTGCCAGTTTGCTTTCCATCTGAATAGCTGGACTAGAAACAGCCATCTCACTTACCTCGCTTTCAGCCACTGGAGCGGCATTATCAAGCACAATCGCTCCATCATTTTCACTTCGTGTGCGCTCCTCTAACTTAGCTGGCTTTTCCTTATTCAAATCTTCACTAAGTTGCATATCCTTCTTTTCTTGCACTGGCTGCCCCAAAGGCGAATTAAGCCCTGTTAAGCTAGTAGTTGAATTATACATTAAAGCCAGTGGCAAAAGCACCAAACCAATTATTGCAACGCCACCAAGTGGAATTCTCATATCCATGTTAAATGTCCTTCTTTTATTGTTAAAGATAGACATAAGACGGCGCATCAAACCATTTCCTTGGAAGGTTTTATTTTTTTGTTTTAATTGCTCTTGTTGCTCCTTATCAAAAGCCAGCATTGCCGCTTCTAAATTTTGCGCACGCCTTGCTTTTGAAGGTTCTGGCGCTTCAGCATTTTTAAGTATATCTAATTTATCTGTTTTTTTGACCATTTTACAAAAGCCCTTTCAAGCTTTTTTTTGCTTCCATCACATACCAAGAAACAGTGCTTTCTTTTACATCCATAATTTGCGCTACTTCAAAATGATTAAGCTCCTGCCCATAAACCAACAAAACCGCATCGCACTGTTTTTGCGGCAATTTCCTGACCGCCTGCCACATTTGTGAATAAGTTGTTGCTTCTTCTTGGCTGGCTGGAGAATTGGCTTGTGTAATATCTTTAAGCGCAATATGACGTTTATTTTGCCGACCCCTTGAGCGCTGCATATCACGCACCACATTTAGCACAATACGATAAAGCCAAGAAGAAAACTTAGCTCTACCATCAAATGATTTAAGCACTTTTGCCAGTTTAAGACACACCTCTTGCGTCACATCTTCCGCATCAGATTGATGGCCTAACCATTGATAAGCAATTTTATAAATCAGCATATAATGCCGCTCTAGCAACATAGCAAAAGCCGCTCGACTTCCATTATTTGCCAGCTCAATCAACTCACCATCATCAGGTTTATCTGATAAATCTTGTTTTTCTAGCACCATATTTTGCGTCCAAAAATTGCCAAAATTCTCATTTCCCCTATTAGCATAATTTACAACTAAACCAATCATCATAAAAATAAGACGCCACTAAGGGGAAAATGCTTGGAAAATAATTTTTACTTTTAATGCGCTACTTGCTCACATGACAACTAGCTAATTAAAGAAAAACCTAATCGAATAGATTAACCATCATAGATTGATAGATACTACGCTCCCATAATCGCTCTTGCAAGGTTTCATCATAAGAAATATCTGATGAAAATATCGGCTTTTCCTTGTCAAAATAAACCCCACTATGATCTTCAATTTCCTTAGATGAAGCAAGATAGATAGAGGTTTTTGCGCCTTTTTTTGGTGAGATAAGAAACAATTTTATTAGTGGAGCAAAAAACTTTTCTAAATCACCAATATTGGCAATAAAGCCAGTGCCAACAACTCCGGGATGTAGGCAGTTTGCTGTTACATTAAAACCCTCAAGCCTTGTTGCCAACGCATAAGTAAACATAATATTTGCTAGTTTTGATTGCCCATAAGCTTGCCACTTATTATAGGGCCTTTCATTTGTTAGAGTATCATCAAGATCAAGTTCTGCTTTTATATGCGCCGTAGATGCAACATTGATAATTCTTGATTTAGCACCCCTCTTGCCGCTATCTTTTAGCATAGGCAAAAGCTCATTAGTCAAAAGAAAATAGCTTAAATGATTTAGCGCCCATGTTTTTTCAAATCCGTCTTTGGTAATTTGTCGATGTCCTGTCATGCTACCAACATTATTTATTAAAATGTCCAGTCGCCTATGGTTTTTTATAAAATTATTTGCAAGCCAAGTTACATTTTGTATCAAGGATAAATCAGCAACCATATAAGATATATTTTGATTACCTGTTGCTGAAATAATATTTTGCATTGCTGTTTTTGTGCGTTCTTCATCTCGCCCAGTTATAACAATTTTTGCGCCCTTTTTTGCTAAGCCCAAAGCAGTTTCATAACCAATACCTTGCGTTGCGCCAGTAATAAGAACAGTTTTATTTTCCATATTATTCCCTAGGCAGCAAAACTCTTGGATAAGGCTTTTTCAATAAACCCACCGCCCAAAACTTCGCTCGTTTCGCTATCATCAGCATAAAACACACATGCTTGACCCGGCGAAATTCCGTCCTCACCATCAATGATAGTAACAAATATCTCACCATCAATCATTTGAATAATCGCTTCTTTTGGTGGTCTAGTCGAGCGCACTTTTGCCTCAATCACAAAACCATTGCCGCTAGCAAGAACCTCTAAATTTTCCTCACCCAGCCAATTTACATCACGTAATTTCATAGTATGAGTTTTTAACGCCTCACGAGCGCCAACAATTACCTGATTATTTTTTACATCTAATTTCACAACATAAAGTGGCTCAGGGGCGGCAATGCCAAGCCCCCGCCTTTGCCCAATAGTATAATTTATTATGCCATTATGCGAGCCCAGCACATCACCATTAAGATGCACAATTTCACCCCTTTGTTCAGCTTTTGGGTTCAGTTTACGAATTACATCGGCATATTTACCCTCAGGCACAAAGCAAATATCTTGGCTATCATGTTTATCAGCAATTTCTAGCCCCATTTCATGCGCTAATTCACGCACTTGCGCCTTTGGCATTCCCCCTAAAGGAAAACGTAAAAAATCTAATTGCTCAGGCGTTGTCGCAAATAGGAAATAGCTTTGATCTCGCTCATTATCTTTTGGACGTAAAAGCGCTCTACGCTCATCTATCAGTTTTGATTGCACATAATGGCCAGTCGCCAACACGTCCGCCCCAAGCTCTTTTGCTACATTTAATAGGTCTTCAAATTTCACCGACTGATTACAAGCAATGCACGGCACGGGCGTTTCCCCCCTCGCATAAGCATCGGCAAAAGGATGAATAACCGCTTCTGCAAAACGCTTTTCATAATCAAGTACATAATGAGGTATGCCCAACGAAGCGGCAACTCGCTTAGCATCAGAAATATCTTGCCCAGCACAGCACGAGCCTTTACGAAATGTTGCTTCACCATGATCATAAAGTTGTAATGTTACGCCAATAACTTCATAGCCCTGTTTTGCCAAAATACCAGCAACAACCGAGCTATCGACACCACCCGACATGGCAACCACCACACGAGTATCTTTTACTTCTTTTGCAATATCTAATGAGTTCAACATTTTTCATTCCTCTGGATTAAAGGTCCAGCATCATAAGGTTTAATAATGCCCCAAGTAGGCACAATTTGCCGTTATATAAGCCAAAAGTTCCTAGCCTGCAAATTTATTCTCTAATTCTCTTAACAACAAAACAGCTAAGGCGCTGAAATATATCAATATTTCTATTAGGAATAAAACTGGCAAGCCACTTGCATAGATATGTTTGAACTATTGCGTCTAAAAAAGGAATATTTGCGTCTTTATGTCTATTTTGATGAACATTGCGACACCAACCAATCAAAGCTCTTCTCAAGTGCTTAATATTGCTGTGGGTACTGGTGCGCAAAACCCTTCTCAAGGTCAGACAAAAACCACCTCCAACGATTTTGCTGCATTAATTGCAACTCTTTTGGGGCTAAACAAGCCTGAGCAAGCGGCAGAAAAACCACTAGGCACAACAGAGGAAAACGCAAAACAAAGCCTTGAAAATATCACGGCAACTTTAGGGGCAAATAGCGCAATAGATTTAGCGCAAATTACAAATATTTCTGGCCTGCCAAATGAGCAACAAAATGGCTTAACAGCGCTGTCTGACCTACTTAAATCACTAGAGATGATTGGCAAGGCACTTGAAAATGGCCAAGAAGTAGATCCTAAGCTAATAGATAAATCTATTGCGGCGATTAATGTTCTAGCAGCTCAACTTAACTCGATTGTTCCTACGCCAATAGGATCAAGTATTGTGGCCGCTACTGGCATTTATCAATCGCTAAATACTAATAGCCAAACAGAGCTTGCTTCGCTTGCTTTGCAGGGCATTAATTCGGCAAATTCTCAAAGCACAAGCAATCTAGCACAAACGCAAAACCCGATAAATCTTGCCGCCAAAGATATAGTTTCAACTTTGCAACAATTTGCGCAAAATCTATCAGATGCTTCACCAAAATTATCACAAGAAATAAATACTCTAATAAATAAATTCACCAATGGCGCAAATAATCCAAATAATATAAGCAATCAAAGTGCCAATTCTAGCACAAACCAAACGATGTCTTTACAAGCGGCATTAGCCCAAACAGGCTTAACTAAATTAGCAACTAGCAATTCAAAACCAGATAGTAATTCGGCAAATAATCGATCTTCAGTAGATCTTGCACCGCAATCTTTAGCCCCCAAAACTGGAGCAAATAACAATCTGACGACGGTTATTTCGCCGAAAAGCTTAAATGTTAATGCAGATAGTAATCAGCAATTATCTAATTCTGTTACATCTCAAGCAGGCAATAGTAATATTTTAATTGCTCAAAATGCTTCAAAAGCATCAATTTCATCACAAGTGGCAAAGCTTGATGGTTTAGCCCAATCAGAGCCAATATTGGCAGTGCAATCTAATGGACAGCCAGCATTAATAACAGGCTCACCTGCATCAATAAAACCAGCAACAGCGCTTTTCCAACAACCAACGCAAAATCTTAACTTACCGCACATTGCCTATGAATTTGCCAGCAATGTAAAAGCAGGTAATTCACGTTTTCAAATTCAGCTAAACCCACCAGAAATGGGCAGAATTGATGTAAGAATGGAAATTGATAAATCTGGCGCACTAAACGCCAGACTAACAGTTGAGAGAGTTGAAACTCTTGATCTATTACAACGTGATGCCCGTGCGCTAGAGCGTGCTTTAAGCCAAGCAGGTCTTGATAGCTCAAAAACCAATTTAGAATTTTCGCTAAAAGATAATCCATTTGCAAAGAATGATAATGGCTTTGACGATGGACATGAGAGTTTTGATGAAGCGCAAGCAGAAAATGAAATAGAAACAGATATTGATATTATAAACCAAATGCCAAATACGATAATTCATCGTGGCACCGCCACACTTGGCGGCTTAAACATGACAGCTTAGGAGAAAAACATGGCTTTAGATAATATTGCAGGAATAACGCCAGCAACCCCATCATCATTAGTTGGCTCAAGAAAAAGCATTGCCGATAATTTTGATACTTTCCTAACGTTGCTCACCACCCAGCTAAAAAACCAAAACCCGCTAGAGCCACTAGATACAAATGCGTTTACCCAACAAATGGTACAATTCACCTCAGTTGAGCAACAATTAAAAACCAACGAATATCTTGAAGCGCTAGTTTTGGGTAGCCAAACCGCAGGCGGCTCGCAATATGCCGCCAATAATCAGGCAATAGGCATGATCGGTAAAACCGTCACAGCACAAAGTTCAGTAACTGCACTAGAGAACGGAGAGGCAAGTTGGACATTTACATTGGGCCAAAATGCCCCAAATTCAAGCGTAACAATCCGCAATGATGCTGGAGCAATAGTATTTAGCAAGCAATTATCACTCAATTCAGGACAAGCAAGCTTTGAATGGGACGGTAAAGACGAAAGTGGATTAGAATATCCAAGCGGCAATTATTCCATTACTATAGAAGCAAGAGATAGCAACGATAATCTTGTAACAGCCCTTACACAGGTGCAAGGCGTAGTTGATAAAGTTGATTTAACAGGAGATATGCCAATTCTAATGGTCGGCGGCTCACGAATAAATCTTGATGCAGTGCTTTCTGTTAGCTAAATTGAACAGCGTTTGAAAACATGGGATACTTCCCCTCTCCCCTTGCGGGGAGAGGGTGGCTCGTCACAAAGTGGCGAGACGGGTGAGGGGTAGCCTACACAGCACATGCCTCCCAAAACTCAACTTGTCCTCCGAAGCCTTAGCGTAGGAGGAAGAGCGTAAAGTGGTGAGCGCATAATAGGTGTAAAGTTATAACCACCTGTTTTGTGGAGCATTTCGCCCCCTCATCCGATGCTTCGCACCACCTTCTCCCCAAAGGGGAGAAGGAAAGAATTTATTTCTTCATGTAGGCTCTGCAATTTGCCAGATTTTCTTTAGCCAATATCGTTTGAGGATGTTCTTCTCCTAGCATTCGCTCGAAAGTTTGCAATGATTTTTGAAAAAGCGGTTTAGCTTCTTCATATTTACCCTGAGAGTTCAGATTAGTCGCCAAATTATTATAGCTAGTTGCCGTATTAGGATGTTCTTCTCCCAGCACTCGTTCACTTATCTGCAATGCTTTTTGATGAAGCAGTTCTGCCTCTTCATATTTACCTTGAGTATTCAGATTAAGCGCCAAATTATTATAACCTAATGCAGTACTAGGATGTTCTTCTCCTAGCGCTCGCTTCCATATCTGTATTGCTTTTTTATAAAACGGTTCTGCCTCTTCGTATTTACCCTGAACACTCAGATTAGCTGCCAAATTATTATAACTATCTGCCGTATGAGGGTGCTCTTCTCCTAGCACTTGTTCGCAAATCTGCAATGCTTTTTGATAAAACACCTTCGCCTCTTTATATTTACCCTGAGAGTTCAGATTAGCCCCTAAATTATTATAGCTAGTTGCCATATCGGCATGATCTTCTCCCAACATTCGCTTCCTTATCTGCAATGCTTTTTGAAAAAGCACCTCTGCCTCTGCATATTTACCCTGAGAATTCAGATTAACCGCCAAACCATTATAGCTAACTGCCGTATCAACATGCTCTTCTCCATGCAATTCCAACCTTATTTCCAGTTTCTGGCGCAATAATTTTTCTGCTTCAGCAAAATCAAAACGAACCTTAGCCAATTGAATTCTTTTACCAAGAATTCTAAGCTGATTTCCTTTGCCCCGTTTAGCATCATCTTCACACTGTTTAATCCAATCATCATAGCGATTATATGCTTTGGCCAATGCTTGTTCTGCTTGTTTTAGAGAAAACCCTGCCCCTGCTTGCAATGCCTCGTCTGCCTGTTTTAACAAAGGTGCAATTTCTGGCATTTCATTTGCCAGACCAGCCAGATCACCGCTTGTTTCTCGCAATTCTTTCAGCTTTTGATAAGCTATCTCTAACGATGACCCGATATTTTCCCTTGTTATTCGCTGTTCTAGTAAATTTGCCAACAGGGATATTAGATCACTTTCACTGGCATGTAATGAATTTTGCGCTCGCTGCAACTCCCCTTTATACATCTCTGCAATATTTGCTTTAATTTCCTTAACACCGCCCTCAATTCGCTCCACCCCAGCGGCAATTTCTGGCAGTAGCTCAAGGTATTGCACCGCCCCCTGTTGCAACACCTTAGAGCCATCAAGATTAGCCAACGCCTTTTCAAATTTCGCATCCAGCCCCTCAACCACCTTTAGAGTTGCCTCAGCTATATCTCGCCCCAACTTACCCACAGCAACATCAAACGCCACTTTTGCTTCAGGGTATTTATTTGGGTTCTTTATAATTTCAGCAAAAGAAGCAAATACTAGTTCTCCGAATGGGCGTGCCTGACCTCCACCCTTGATTTTTATACCATTGCTGGCAAAACGAGCATAGATTTCAGGGATTTCACTTTTTGTCCAGCCAGTTAGTTCGGACAAGGTAAGAATAAATTGCTTAGTTACCTCTTCTCCCAGATTATTAACTTCACCGGGTGACACCAATTCAGGCACGCCATTTATTACGGCTTCTACACAAATATCAATGGGAGAAGTTCCAACCGCCCTATCTCGCTCAAACGCATTGCTACGTATTTCGAGTAAAATCCCTTTCACTAAATCATCAAATCTTTTAATTTCTTCAGTTTCTTTTGAGGGCCTATGTTCTATACGTTTTTGCACCTCATCAAAAACAGCCTGACATGCTTCAACCCAAGCTAACCTAGTTGCACGTACCAGATCATGATTAGCCGAAATAGTATGATAGGGATTAAAATCCGCAAGACGTGCCTTCAATTTACGCTTTATGTCATCTGGGCAAAGGCTAATAGTCGCCTTAGGCAAGCCCTGCAAAAACATCTCAACTATGCCACTCATTAAATTCGTCCCCTTTGTGCCAGCGCCTTACAAAAGGAATACATTGTTGAGGAATAATTGCAATATTTTATGCTTAACCAAATCATAAAAATTCATTAATCAAATGTAACCAACGCTTTAGCTAATTATTAAGTCAATGTGTGTATGGTTGAGTTCTAGTTTAGGTCAAGTAAATGTAAGAGAGTAAAATGACCGTGCAAATGCGCCCAAGAGTAAAATACGTAATTGGTCCCGATGGTTCACCTTTAACCGTTGCTGATCTTCCCCCCACATCAACAAAGCGTTGGGTTATCCGACGTAAAGCTGAAGTAGTCGCCGCTGTTCGTGGTGGTTTGCTAAGTCTTGAAGAAGCCTGTGATCGCTATACATTAAGCGTTGATGAGTTTCTTAATTGGCAAGCCTCGATTGACGAACATGGTTTGGCTGGTCTTCGCACCACGTGGATTCAGCATTACCGCGATTAATTATTTATATATAATTGCAAAATATTAAAACCCCGCCTGTAAAATGCAAATACAGGTGGGTTTTTTGTGTTTTTTGTTAAAAAAATTCATAAATGTGTCGAAAATGTGCAAAATGATAAATTTATTAATAACTTGTTTACCATACACTAGGTAAATTTTGCCCAGTAGATGGTTGTGGGGGTTCACAGTCCATCATGTCAAACGGCTTGGGTGTACATGTGGAAAATATAGTAGGTGTTTTTAATCGTCTTGGAATAGCACGAATAGGCGCAATGATTGTCGTTGCAATTATGCTTTTGGGCTTTTTTGCTCTCATTACCTTCAGATTCTCTTCTCCACAAATGGCTCCCCTATATTCAGGTCTTACTTTTGACGATAGCTCCGCCATTGTAAGCGAATTACAAACTCTTAATATAGATTATGAAATACGCTCTGAGGGCGAAACTATTTTAGTTAGTCGCGATCAGATAACTCAAATTAGAATGGATTTAGCCAAAAGCGGCCTGCCAACTAAAGGGCAAGTGGGTTATGAAATATTTGATGAGCAAAATACACTTGGTGCAACTTCTTTTGTGCAAAATATCAATCAAGTTAGAGCGCTTGAAGGTGAGTTAGCACGAACAATTTCTTCCCTAGCACGTATAAAAACCGCACGAGTTCATCTTGTTTTACCCGAGCGAGAATTATTTAGGCGTGAGAAAAAAGACCCAACAGCTTCAATAGTGCTTGGTGTGCGAGGAGAATTATCAGCCTCTGAAATTCGTGCTATTCAGCATTTAGTTTCATCAGCGATTGAGGGACTAAGCCCCGCACGAGTTTCGATAGTTGATAATGCAGGACGGCTGTTAGCTTCTGGCGCTGGAAATGATAATGAAATAACTGCCGTTTCCAATCAAATGGAGGAGCGCACGCAAAATATCGAAAATCGCATCCGTTCACGAGTTGAAAAAATGTTAGAAGATGTTTTGGGGATTGGCCGTGTACGTGTTCAAGTAAGCGCTGAAATAGACCTTAACCGCTCAACAACAACCTTAGAATCTTATGACCCAGAAAGCCAAGTAGTGCGCTCAAGTCAAATACGTGAACTTGTAAATGAAGCAAATGGCCCTGCATTACAAGGAGCGGTGACAATCGCTAATGAATTACCGGGTGCAGATAATAATGGTGCAAATACTAGCGGCACTTCAGAGCAATCAAAAACCACCGAAGAAGTCACAAATTATGAAATTTCAAAAACCGTGCAAACTGAAGTTAAAGAAGCTGGCTCAATTAAACGCCTATCAGTTGCCATAGTTGTTGATGGAAAATATGTTCAAGATGGCAATGGCGCATCAACCTATGAAGCTCGTACAGAAGAAGAATTACAACAAATATCTTCTCTAATTCGATCAGCTATTGGTTTTGTTGCTGAACGGGGAGATAGTATTGAGGTCATTAATATGCAATTTGCTGAACGTCCAGAACTTGCACAATTAGGAACAGCCGCTCCGGGAATGTTTGATTTTACTAGAGATGACTTAATGAATGCCGCCGAAATGATAGTTACCCTACTCATTTCCATTGCATTATTATTCTTTGTTATGCGCCCACTAGTTAAACGAGTTCTTGAGCCAGAAGAAGAATTACTAGCTCCACCAATTAATCCTAATATGACGCAAGGCACACCAGGAAATCTGCCGGGAGTACAACATGTTGGCTCAGATGGCACGCCAATGCAAAGCCAAGAACAAAAACCCCCTCAATCACCTGCATGGATGGGACAAGCCAAACAGATGGGCGAACAACAAGCTAAAGCACTAACAGATGTTGGCACTGTTATTGAAGAAAGCCCCAAACAATCTGCAATGATAGTTCGAAATTGGTTGGGTGAGGCGGCGTAATAATTATGGTAGCACAAGGAACTTCTCTTCAATCAGCAAACCCAGAAGCTAAAGGATTAGTTGTTGGTGATGATGCAACCCAAAGAGACTTAAAGGGTGATGAAAAAGCGGCCGTTCTTTTGCTCGCTCTTGGGCCTGATTTTGGCAAGCCAATTTTTGAAGAACTAGATGAAATAGAAATTCGCCAACTCTCTCGTGCCATGGTTAATTTAGGCTCAATCACCCAACAAATGTTAGATGAATTATTAATCGAATTTGTTACAGGTGTTTCTTCAACTGGATCAATCTCTGGCAATCCTGATAGCACAGAAGCATTATTGCTTTCTTTTTTACCGTCAGAGCGTGTTGACACAATAATGGAAGAAATTCGAGGCCCTGCAGGTCGTAATATGTGGGAAAAACTATCAAATGTACAAGAAGATATTTTGGCAAATTATCTAAAAAATGAATACCCACAAACCATAGCCGTAGTTCTTTCTAAAATTTCAACAGATCATGCTTCTCGTGTACTTGGTGTTATGAATGAAGAATTAGCGCTTGATGTTGTACAGCGAATGCTAAGCCTAGATCCTGTGCAAAAAGAAATTTTAGAAAAAATCGAAAACACTCTAAGAACTGAATTCATGTCAACATTGTCCCATACTCAGCGCCGTGATAGCCATGAGCAAATGGCTGAAATATTTAACTCTTTTGATCGCCAAACCGAAGCACGTTTTATGACTTCACTTGAAGATAATGATCGGGAAAGCGCTGAAAAAATTAAAGAGCTTATGTTTACTTTTGAAGATCTATCCCGTCTTGATGGCACTGCAATTCAAACTCTATTGCAAGCGATTGATAAAAAAGACACTGGTCTTGCTCTTAAAGGAGCGAACGATAGTGTTAAAGAATTTTTCTTTTCAAATATGTCTGCCCGTGCCGCCAAACTCCTTAAAGACGACATGGAAGCAATGGGCCCAGTTCGCCTAAAAGATGTTGATGAAGCGCAAGGACGAATTGTTTCTTCCGCCAAAGATTTGGCAGCACGAGGTGATATTTTAATTGCCAAAAATAATGGAACAGAAGAGATGGTGGCATAGATGAGCGCATCTCCTGCAAAATTTACCTTTGACCTTGATATGGGAAATAGTACAAAAAACAGCGCTATAATTAAAAACGAGCAACTTCTTTTAGCCAAGCAAAAAGCTTATAAAGAAGGTTTTGTTGCTGGAGAGAGTTCTGAGCAATCTCGTCATAATCAAGCATTAGAAGCAGCAATTCAAAAATTGATAAATCAATGTAATAAAATTGCTTCAGAGCGAGAGCAAATACAAAAGGACCTATTAAGTCAGTCGGTTAATCTTGCAACTCAAACAGGAAAAAAATTAGCCGCTCATCTCATTGCTAAACAACCTCAAATTGAACTTGAGGCACTGATTATTGAATGTCTATCTTCATTAGAGAACGTACCTCATTTAGTTATTCATTGCCATGAAGATCTTGTGGAAATTTGCCAAAAAACAGCAGAGAACCATATGAAAACTAGCAGGTTTTCAGGAAAGCTTGTGGTGATGGGTAATAAAGATATAGCACTTGGAGATGGCAAAGTAGAATGGGTAGATGGTGGCTTGATGCGAGATAATTCAGACATTTTACAACAAATCGATGCCTCAATAAATAACTACCTAAATGCACATGATGTTTCTAATCAACAAGATAATTTGGATGAAATAACTCCAAACGATAAACAAGAAATTGAACTTGAGGAGATAGGTAAATGAGTGACGAACAAGACAATAATGAAATAGGTGACGGCCTAGACGACATTAATTTTTCTCCTGCAGGAGAAGAAGCAAGTAATGCGCCAGCGCCAGCTCAAACTAGCTTGAATGACGAGCTTGAAGAAATGGTAGCTAGCGAAGAAATTTCTACTAATAATCAAGACAGTACTGCTGCAGATCTTGAGGCAGTATTTGATGTGCCCGTTCGTGTATCTGTTGTTTTGGGCAGAACAAAAATGCCAATATCAAGCCTGCTTAACATGAATGTTGGCACTGTTGTTGAGCTTGATAGGCAGGTTGGTGAGGCGATTGATATTCACGTAAATGATCGTTTAGTTGCTCGTGGCGAAATTGTTTTAGTTGAAGATAAATTGGGCGTCACAATGACGGAAATAATCAAAGCGACATAAGAATTTGAGGCGAAGGAAAATATTATGCGATTACTAATAATTGGAACATTAGAGGGTCAACTCACTCAGGCAACAAAGCTTGCAATGGATGGCGGCGCAAAAGTTGCCCATGCTTCTTCAATAGATATTGCAATGGCAAGCCTTAGATCTGGCAAAGGCGCTGACTTACTATTAGTAGATGTGATGATTGAAATTCCAAAGCTACTAAGTGAGCTTGAGGCTGAACGTTTTCATATTCCAGTTGTAGCATGTGGCACACAAACCAACGCCGCCGCCGCCGTTAACGCTATTCGAGCAGGGGCAAAAGAATATATCCCGTTGCCACCCGATGCAGAACTAATTGCTGCAATCATAACGGCAGTTGCCCGTGAAAACTCGCAATATTTATATAATGATCCAGCAATGGCCAAAGTCATAAAACTGGCCGAGCAAATCGCCCCCTCAAATGCCTCAGTGCTAATAACTGGCGAAAGCGGCACTGGCAAAGAAATAATGGCGAAATATTTGCATTCACGCTCCAAACGTGCCGCAAATTCCTTTATTTCAATAAATTGCGCCGCTATTCCTGAAAATCTACTAGAATCAGAGCTTTTTGGGCATGAAAAAGGAGCATTTACGGGGGCGATAGCTCGACGCATTGGCAAATTTGAAGAAGCAAATGGCGGCACATTATTACTTGATGAAATTTCTGAAATGGATGCACGCTTACAGGCAAAACTCTTAAGAGCAATTCAAGAGCGCCTAATTGATAGGGTTGGTGGTACAAAGCCAATTGCAGTTGATATTCGTATTATTGCCACCTCTAATCGCAATCTTGAACAAGCAGTGAGCGAGGGCACTTTTAGAGAAGATCTATTATTCCGCCTAAATGTTGTAAACCTAAAAATCCCTCCTCTGCGTGAGCGTATTGGCGATATTCGTGTTTTAGCAGAGCATTTCGTTGAAAAATATTCAACAGCAAATGGGCTTTCACTTCGCTCTCTTTCAAAAGAAGCATTAGATGAACTTTGCACCGCTCCTTGGCCGGGTAATGTGCGTGAACTAGAAAACACGCTACATCGTGCCGTTTTATTATCTGAGAGCGAGGAAATTAAACCAATAGATATTCGTATGCCAGATGGCACGGGTCTTAGCGAAGTTGCTCGCCCAAATTCCATTGCCTCACAAGCGGCACATGCGGCACAAACATTAGCAAATATTACGGTAGGTCGTACGGTTGCTGACGTTGAGCAAAACCTAATTTTAGATACGCTTGATCATTGCTTAGGCAATCGCACTCATGCCGCAAATATTCTTGGCATTTCTATTCGCACTCTAAGAAACAAGCTTAATCAATATAGCGGTAACGGTGTAGCAGTTCCTGCTCCGGGTGAGCAACGTAATAGCGCAGCTTAAAAGACAGAATATTAATGAGTGATGTAACAAATAGCGGTGATATAAAAGAGAGAGGCAAAAAAGCTGGGCTATCTCTTGGTGGGCTTTTTAATATATTAAGGCAATCTGATATCACGCTAGCAATCGGCGTTATGACAATAATTATTGTTCTAATAATGCCATTACCAGCCGTGTTGCTAGATATGTTATTGGCACTATCAATCGTGTTTTCTGTGCTTATTCTAATGACCGCTTTGTTCATTCATAAGCCGTTAGAATTTTCTGCTTTCCCAACAATTTTGCTGATAGCAACAATGATGCGATTGGCGCTTAATCTGGCCTCTACACGCCTTATTTTAGCCAAGGGACATGAAGGAACAAACGCCGCTGGCAATGTAATTGAAGCATTTGGTAATTTTGTTATGCGTGGCAATTTTGTTATTGGTATAATTGTTTTTGGCATTTTAATCATTGTGAATTTCATCGTTATTACTAAAGGCTCTGGCCGTATCGCAGAAGTTGCAGCACGCTTTACCCTTGATGCAATGCCGGGCAAGCAAATGGCGATTGATGCCGACCTATCCGCTGGCCTAATTGAAGAAGATGAAGCACGCTCGCGGCGTAAAGAGCTAGAAGATGAAAGCTCGTTTTTTGGTGCAATGGATGGTGCATCAAAATTTGTGCGAGGGGACGCCATTGCTGGCATGTTAATTACTTTCATCAATGTAATTGGCGGTATTATTATTGGTGTTGCCCAACAAGATATGGGCATTGGCGAGGCGGCAAATAATTATACGCTACTAACGGTTGGTGATGGTCTAGTTTCACAAATTCCAGCGCTTATTGTTTCAACTGCCGCAGGCCTATTAGTTTCAAAAGCTGGCATGAAAGGCAGCGCTAATGATGAATTAGCTAAACAATTTACTAACTATCCTAAAGCACTTGGCATGTCAGCGGCAGTGATGGTTGTGCTAGCAATATTACCGGGAATGCCAAAGCTTCCATTTCTAGCGCTTGCCGCTTTCATGTCCTATCTTGCCTATCGATCGGCAAAACAAAAGAAAGATAAAAAATTAGAGGCCGAGCAAGAAATAGTCACCAAAACCGAAGAAAAAAATGCTGAGCCAACAGAAGCGCCAATTTCTGATAGTCTAAAAATTGACGATCTAAAACTTGAGCTTGGTTATGGTTTGCTTGATATGGTGCGAGATGAAAATGGCTCTGATAGGCTAACAGATCAAATTAAAGCCTTGCGCACCCAACTAGCCATTGATCTTGGTTTCATTATGCCACCTGTTAGAATTTTGGATAATATGCAGCTTGAGCCAAATAATTATAAGGTCAAAATCAAGGAAGTTGAAGCAGGAAGCGGAACTGTGTTCTCTAATCTTTTGATGGTAATGGATCCAATGGGTAAAATGATTGATTTACCGGGTCAACAAACTATGGAGCCAACTTTTGGCTTACCTGCAACATGGATTGAAAACGCTTTACGTGATGAGGCAGAGCTTAAGGGCTATTCTATAATTGATCCTTCAACGGTTATTTCAACCCATATTACAGAGGTAATAAAAGCAAATGTTGCAGATCTTTTAAGCTATGCCAATGTGCAATCTTTATTAAAAGGCTTGGGCGAAGAACAACAAAAACTAGTCGAAGATTTAGTGCCCTCTCAAGTTTCAATTTCAACCATTCAGCGCATATTGCAAATCTTACTTAATGAGCGAATTTCTATTCGTGATCTATCAACAATTCTTGAAGGAATTGCGCAAATCGCAAGCCCCGGAGCAAGCCCACAATATATTGCCGAGCACGTACGCTCCCGCCTTTCTCGTCAGCTTTGTGCCGCAAATCTAAACGGCTCAAACAGCTTACCATTACTAACTCTTTCACCGCAATGGGAGCGAGATTTTGCTGAAAGTATGGTAGGCGAAGGCAATGATCGCCACCTAGCAATGGCACCCTCCCGCCTACAAGAATTCATAACCAGCGTACAAAGCGCCTTCGAAAACGCCGCACAAATGGGCGAATTACCAGTACTAATAACCTCCCCAGCAATAAGAGTACACGTAAGAGCAATAATCGAGCGCTTCAGACCACAAACAGTAGTAATGAGCCAAAACGAAGTTCACCCACGCATTAAATTGCAAACTGTTGGTAGTGTTTAGTGGGATTTACTATATATGAAACAGAGTCTCGAATTTGAACTCATTACCAGCTTCCCCCTCCGCTGTCATACCGTTGCACTTCGTTTGTGAGTCTTGGGTAGGTGGATTCACATTTGAAGTGCAACGGTTTCAGATGTTCATAGAATACCTCTTCTGGTGTTTTATATGCAAGACATTTTCTTGGAGTATTATTGTAGTTATTAGTAATTTGTTTTATCGCCTGATGCGAAATTTCCTCTGGCTTAGTTTTCTTTGGAATGAAGCGCCTTAAACGTCCATTTGTATTTTCAATCCCCCCCTTTTGCCAAGGACTATGAGGATCACAAAAGAAGGTTCTCATGCCTAGGCTTTTATCCAATATATGATGTTTTGCAAATTCAGTACCATTATCTTGAGTAAGGGTTTGGCGCATTGAAGGGGGAAGAGGAGCAAACCAACTTCTAAGTTTTGCTGCAACACGTGCAGATTTCTTATCTGGCTGTTTGGCAACATAAATGAAACGAGAAACCATTTCTTGCGCCACAAGCAAATTAGCTTTTAGGTTGCCAAACACCATAAGATCAACTTCCCAATGGCCTGCCTGTTTGCGCATTTCAACCAATGTAGGACGCTCGCTAATGTTTGTGCGGTTTTTATTGTATTTGCTAGGAGCATATCCTCTTCTCCCTCTAAAACCACGCTTGAACTTTGCACGTGGTAGAAAATTTCGCCAAGCAGTATCATTAGTTCTTCGAATTTGCGCATATATAAAACGATATATAGACTCGTGCGATATAACTTGTTTATTATGCTCAAGCGCCAGCCGACCAGCAACCTGTTCGGGAGACCAACCCATTGCAAGTCGGTTTAGAACGGCTAACCGCAGGTCTGGCTGGCGCTCCATTTTTGACCCAGTCCACCGCCTAGCCCATGCCATTTCGTCTGCATAGTCTGGGCGATAGACAGCCTTAGCTCCTGTTCCAGTATTGCGATTTATCTCCCTCGAAATGCTCGATGGCGAGCGATCCAAACTTGAAGCAATTTGCCGGATCGATCCCCCGCTTTTATAAAGAGAGGCAATCGTACACCGTTCTTCCAGCGAGAACTGTTTATATGTTTTTCCCATTGCACAAACACCTTATCATAGTGTTGCACTTCGTTTGTGAATTTACTGTATCCATTATACCCATAGATAGGCACTATTTTAGTGTTTTCTTTATGTGGCAATGACTAGAAAGCCGCTATTTGTGATATGATTTGATGGCGCAAATGGATGCCGTTTTTCAACGGCATGACGACGAGTGAAACACTGGAATTTTACTACTTCTCCCCCCCAAAAATTTTAATTTAATCTAGCTAAAATCATAATGTCATTGCGAGAAGCGAAGCGACGAAGCAATCCAGAAATCTACAACGAGATTCTGCATTGCTTCATCGATATTCCCATCACACTTCCTAAAGAATAATTTTTATGCTAGCTTTGGCTCAGCGCTCACTAAAGGGGCAAAATTGCTGGGGGGCAATAATGAAAAATGTAAAAGCAATCGATAAATTATCGAACAATAAAAATATTCCACAACTCATACCTGTTTTTGAGAAAAGAGAGCGAAAACTATTATCAGTATTTATGGCTGTAATGGAAATTGTACCTGCCTTTCGTGGAGAAATTTTAAGGCTCTGTGACTATAATTCAGGCAAAACTTGTCAATATGATAGCTACATGGAACCTCAATACAATCATCGAAATCTTCCAAAACATCATCCTGATGGATTGATTGTTTGCAAAAGAGGTTCAACTTATTGGTCTGCATTCATTGAAGCGAAATCAGATAATAATGAAACTAGAAGTCAACAAGTTCAAAAATACGCAGACTTAGCGAAAAAATTGGACATTGATGCTGTAATATCAATTTCTAAAGAGTTTGCGCTCAACCCAAAAGAACTTCCATACACTTTAGCCAAAAACAAACGAAGCGGGAGAAAAATTTTTCATCTTTCTTGGCCTGAAATTAGAACTTCTTTAGGTATTTTTATAGGTTCTACAAATGATTGTAACGAAACTGAGATACAAGTTCTTCATCACGCACTCTCATTTATGTTGCACGATAAATCTGGCGTTAAAACTTATGATATGATGCCTAAAGACTGGGCAGATTTTGTTGAATATGCAAGTACCCAGCGGGGTATTCCTCGTAGCACTCAAGGTTTGATGGAAATCATTCATGGCTGGCAACAAGAGCGAAGGGATTTATGCGCAAAACTGAATGGAGTAGTTAATGGCGGAGTAGAACTGCGTCACCCTGCTGGCATAAGGTCAACACCAAAAGAATGCACTACTTATGATAAAAAACTTCTAGCCAAAGATAATATACTGAAAGCTGGTTACTCACTTAAGCAAAGTAAAACTCACTTTAACGTTACGTCTGACCTACGAGCGTGCCAACACAACTTTGCGTTATCAATAAATTCTCCCAAAGGGAAAAAAGCTAAAGCAACAATAAATTGGTTGTGCGAGGAATTATTAAGTCTAAGAACTAACAGCTATAGCATCCAATTTTCATGGGCAGGTCAAGATAAAAACACCACATTTGAATTAGCTAAACTTCTAGATGACCCAGAAGCAGCATTTGAGGGACGAAAAGAAGCCCCTAAATCTATTACAATAACTTCTATAGATCAAAACGTAAGACGTTTTAAAAGTCGAAAGCAATTCATCGAAGGTTTAGAAAAAAATGCTATGCAACTTATTAAAAATATTTCAGAAACAAGAATTTTTTCAGTTTAAGTATATAATATACAATTTTTTGCTTATCTTAATTTTTCAATTATTAAACTTAATTGAATTCTTTAGATTCACTCCTCTACATTCTCATAACAGACCCACCTTCACACCCAAGCCTCACACCCCTAATTCAAACCTATAACTCCTAGAGCTATAGATTCACCCCCCACAATTATCAACATCAATCACATCACCCCCCAAAACCAGTTGCCAGTTTTTACTAAGTGCTTTAAGTTGCATAAAAAGGAGCAAGCATGGGTAGTAATGGAGTTATTTTGGGGCAATTTATGCCGCCGCATTTGGGGCACGTGGCGCTTATTCGTACTGCTTCTTATTTGGTGGATAGGCTAACTATTATTCTTTCAACTTCTAATTCTGATGAGATTTCCCCTGCCATTCGCCAACAATGGATGGAGGCGCTTTTTCCAAAGGCTCGGGTTATTGTTTGTAATAATGGCAAAACCCCTCTTGCCTCAAATAATCCAAAATGGGCAAAAATTATTCGTGGTTTTCACCCCGCAAAAATCGATAGAATTATCGGCTCAGAAGAATATCTGGTTCGCCTAGCAAAAGACCTTGAGGCGCAGCATTTTATTCTTGATCCGATGTGGATGGCATATCCTGCCAACTCAACAGAAATTCGCCAAAACCCATTTGATAATTGGGAATCTATCCCAAGTTTTGTCCGCCCATATTTTCAAAAGCGCCTAACAATGGTTGGGCCAGAAAGCACCGGGAAATCTTATATGGCAGATTTTTTAGCCAAAAAATATGGCGGCCCTTACGTGCCAGAATATGGCCGCCCATACGAAAGATTTCGCCAAGAGGGAGATTATCGAGCAGAAGAATTACACTTCATTGTTGATGGGCACGAAGCGCACAGAAAAACCCTATCGCAAAAAGCAGGGCCAATATTATTCGAAGATACCGATGCGCTACTAACCGCTGTTTGGGCTGAAATGTTGCTTGGGCACTCCTTACCAGACCTTGAAGCACGCATAAAATTGCCCGATCATTATTTGCTGTTAGATGCCAATGCCCCATGGCAGGAAGATCCATTGCGCTATTATGGCAAGCAAGAAATGCGTGATAAGTTTTTTGATAAAATCAAAAATAAACTAGATAAGTTTGGCGCTAGTTATACGCTAATTTCAGGTGATTGGAACGAGCGCAATAATCAAGCAATTAAAGTCGTTGAGAAAATGCTAACTGACAAATAACAAAGAAAGCAACTTATTCAGGGCGCATTAAAAACCAAACATTTCCAATGCCATCACCATTAATATCACCAACATTTTTATCCTTAGAATAACGATAAAGCGGCTTGCCCTTATAAGCGATTTGCATTGTGCCATCTTTGCGCTTAAATAGGCTATAACTCATAGGCATTTCCGCATCAGCATCAAGCAAAGCAGGCTGCCATTTTATGGTACAATCACCATTACAATTTGAAACTTCATTGCCATCCTTTGCATAATAATAAAGCGACATATGCGTTTGATCCATCATATAAACTTGCCCACCAAATTCTCTACTATGAACAAGTGCATTGCCATCAGAACTGGCTATTGCGCTACCAGTGCTAAGCAAAATGATAGCTAGAATTATTGTTGAAATTTTATTGAAATTCATGTTTTGCTCTATCTTGTTATATTTAAATTGATGAAATATTTTTTTAGAGAAAACACTTTTTCTATTTATATGCAACTAACGTTTAGGTGATATAGGTTTGCCTGCTTTGTGCTTAATCTTTGCTCTTGCGGTTGAGTTTTAATGAATGCGGCAATCCAGAGGTTTTAGTATTTGCTATTCTAAAAAATTTACAATCTTGCCAATTCACCATCAACCCTGTTGTCATCTTGAGCAAAGCGAAAGATCTTATGCCACAAAGTAAGATGTTTCGGCTACGCTCAACATAACAGGTATCATCCTGAACGATAGTGAAGGACGAAAGCGAGTGCCAGTCCCTCGTGGTTCGACAGTCTCACCATGAGGGGAGAGGAGAATGCCCCACCTCGAGGTTGTGAGAAGGATCACCCTGAGCCTATTATGCAAGCATTTTACTCCTCACGCCAATTTGAATGATTGTGATATGAAATTGAGCATAATTGCTCTATGTTTGCAAAATACACATTGGAGGAAATATGAAATCTCGTAGAAGTTTTTTAATAGGCTCAAGTGCTTTGGTTGTTGCTAGCCTATCTTTTGGAGCGGTGAAAGCTGCAAAGAATACGCCAGAAATTTTTGCTGGTGTAATGAATAATATTGCAATTAATGGCTATGATAGCGTTGCATATTTTACTCAAGATATGCCTGTTGAGGGGAGTGAGCAATATAGCTTTGAATGGAATGGTGCGGTTTGGTTTTTTTCTAGTGATGAAAATAAATCTCTGTTTATGGCAAACCCTGAAAAATATGCGCCGCAATATGGTGGATATTGTGCTTTTGCGGTTAGTCGTGGCTATACAGCGCCAACAGTGCCAGAGGCTTGGACAATTTATGAAGATAAATTATATCTAAATTTCTCGCTTGGTGTGCGCAAGAGCTGGAGCAAGGATATTGAAAAGAATATTGAAAAAGCTGATAAGAATTGGCCTGATGTTTTGAAGTAGGGGTTTGCTTTTATTCTTGTCACCATTAGCACTTCTTAGTGAGCAAAGCGAACTTTAGAATTGCTTATGCTCCGCCGTAGCTCCATTAGGAACGTAGGAGAGTTTTGCCTTTTTATACTTGTCGCCGTTGGTCGCTATCGCTCCCGACCCCGACACCCCCGCCGTTTATTCTTTTTCCACTATACATCTCGCTGGGCTGCTTTCTTTATTCTTTTACCACGCACATATCTTTAATTTGGATTTTCTTCCGCCCCTTCTTATTCTTTTCCATGCTAGTGTTGCGTAGGGTGTGGATGCCCTTAAGTGGGAAAATTTTCTTTCTTAACAATTATCTGTTTGATGCTTTTACCTTTCTTGTTGTAAGAAGCCTTTATGCGATTTTCTGATGGTTTTTTAGATGATATTCGAAATAGGTTGCCCATTACGCAAGTAGTGGGTGAGCATGTGGTTTGGGATAAGCGCAAAAGCCAACCCGGCAAGGGTGATATGTGGGCTTGTTGTCCTTTTCATTCTGAAAAAACTCCCTCCTTTCATGCCGATGATAGGCGAGGGCGCTATTATTGTTTTTCTTGTGAGGCGTCGGGTGATCATTTTCGCTTTCTTA
>JAKISM010000018.1 GCA_021648585.1 Devosiaceae bacterium
CAAACCTCGCAGGTTATCAAGCAGCGATTGAAGCAAGTGTTGTTTTTGATAGAGCATTCCCCATGATGATGACAGCGGCTGGCACAGTGCGCCCTGCCAAAGTTTTTGTAATGGGTGCGGGAGTTGCAGGGCTGCAAGCAATAGCCACTGCAAGGCGATTAGGCGCAATTGTTAGTGCAACCGATGTGCGACCAGCCTCAAAAGAGCAAGTTGCTTCATTGGGTGCAAAATTTATTGCTGTTGAAAATGAAGAATTTAAACAAGCAGAAACAGCTGCAGGTTATGCAAAGCCAATGAGCGCTGCTTATCAAAAAGAGCAGGCAGAACTAAACTCAAAACATATTGCAAAACAAGATATCATCATTACAACCGCGCTTATTCCGGGGCGTGATGCACCAATTTTAATCACTAAAAAAATGGTGCAATCTATGGCACCTGGTTCGGTGATTGTTGATTTAGCGGCAGAGCGCGGCGGCAATTGTGAAATGACTAAGCCTGATGAAATAGCTATTTTTAATGATGTTAGCATCATTGGATATACAAATATGGCAGGGCGTGTGCCAACTAGCGCATCGTCTTTTTATTCTCGCAATTTAGCTAGTTTTTTAGAAACGCTTATTGATAAAGAAAAGAAAAAAATAAAAATTGATTGGGAAGATGAGTTAATAAAAGCAACTGCACTAACCCGTGATGGAAAAATCATTCACCCAAAAATCACAATTAAAAAACCTGTAGCAAAAAAGAAACCTGCTACAAAAAAATCTACAAAAAACAAAGGAGCAAAATAATGGAACAGGTAATTGATCCGTTTTTCTTTCGTCTAGCAATTTTTGTCTTGGCTATTTTTGTTGGCTATTTTGTTGTTTGGAGTGTAACCCCCGCGCTTCACACTCCGCTAATGAGCGTAACAAACGCCATCTCATCAGTTATTGTGGTTGGCGCACTGTTAGCTGTTGGGGTTAATATGGTTGAGGGCGTGGGTTTTGCTTCAAAAGCATTTGGTTTTATAGCGCTTATTTTAGCCAGCGTGAATATTTTTGGTGGGTTTTTAGTTACCCAACGCATGTTGGCAATGTATAAGAAGAAGGATAGCTAAAATGATTTCAGCAAATATAGCTTCTATTTTTTATCTTATATCAGGTGTTTTATTCATTCTTGCGCTTCATGGTCTTTCTTCGCCTAGTTCGGCACGACAAGGCAATAGATTTGGCATGATAGGCATGAGCATTGCCATTTTAACCACGCTTGGTGTTGTTATGCCTATTTCGCCTCTTTCGTGGGTTTTAATTTTAACTGGACTTGGCATTGGCGGCACAATTGGGGCGGTGATGGCGAGAAAAATCGCTATGACAGATATGCCGCAATTAGTTGCAGCTTTTCACTCTTTGGTTGGTTTGGCGGCGGTGCTTGTGGCAGCAGCAGCGCTTTATGCACCAGAAGCTTTTAACATTGGGGCAATCGGTGATATTTACGGCAAATATTTAGTTGAAATGAGCATTGGAGCGGCAATCGGAGCTTTTACTTTCACTGGCTCGGTTATTGCTTTTCTAAAACTTGATGGGCGCATGTCTGGTACTCCTATTATTTTGCCGCTTCGTCATATATTACATATTGCTCTTGGGGTTTTGCTGGTCTATCTGATTTGGCAATTTACACTTAGTAGCTCTAATATGTTGTTCTGGGCAATTATTGCGCTTTCATTGGTGCTTGGCGTGTTAATGATTATCCCTATTGGTGGCGCTGATATGCCTGTTGTGGTATCGATGCTTAATTCATATTCTGGTTGGGCGGCGGCTGGCATTGGCTTTACGCTTTCTAATAGTGCGCTGATTATTACGGGTGCGCTGGTTGGCTCATCGGGTGCTATTCTTTCTTATATTATGTGTCGTGCTATGAACCGCTCGTTTATCTCGGTTATTTTGGGTGGGTTTGGTGGTGATAGTGTTAGCGCTGGCTCTGGCGAAGAAGAAACCAGACCCGTTAAACAAGGCTCGGCCGATGATGCTGCCTTTATGATGCGAAACGCTTCTAAGGTTATTATTGTTCCCGGATATGGAATGGCGGTGGCGCAAGCGCAACATGCGTTGCGTGAAATGGCTGATTTGCTCAAAGAAGAGGGTGTTGAGGTTAAATATGCTATTCACCCAGTGGCTGGTCGTATGCCCGGACATATGAATGTCTTATTAGCTGAGGCCAATGTTCCTTATGATGAAGTGTTTGAGCTTGAGGATATAAATTCTGAATTTGCGCAAGCCGATGTGGCTTTTGTTATTGGGGCAAATGATGTGACTAACCCGTCAGCAAAGACCGACAAACAATCTCCTATTTATGGTATGCCAGTGCTTGATGTTGAAAATGCTGGTACGGTTTTGTTTATCAAACGAGGAATGTCGGCAGGTTATGCTGGGGTGCAAAATGAATTATTTTTCCGTGATAACACGATGATGTTATTTGCTGATGCCAAAAAAATGACTGAGGATATTGTTAAAGCATTAGGGCATTAGGAGTTTGTGATGAAAAGAATAATTATTTGGGGCTTGATATTTATTTTCTCGCTTTATGCTGGGGCGATATTGTTCCTCAATTCTAATCAGCGCAATCTGCAATATGTAACGCAAGGTGAGATTATAAAACTCTCTGATGCAAAAATGCCTCGTGCTGAAATTATATTTGTCCCAACAGCAAGAAACGCACCAACTTTAGGAGTGCGTGGTTGGTATGTTGAGCCAGTTGGTGATAAGCCGATTATTATTTATTTTAATGGTAATGAGGGTAGTTTTACTGAGCAATATGAGCGCTTAAGAGATATTGCTGAGGCTGGCTATGGATTAGTTGCTTTTGATTATCGTGGTTTTCCTTTATCGCTTGGTAGGTTGAACGAAGAAAATATCCTCAATGATAGTTTGAAGCTATTTGATTGGGCAGTGCAAAAAGGCAAGCCAATAGTGCTTTATGGGCGATCGCTTGGCACAGGGCCGGCAACCTATGTTGCATCAAAACGTGAGGCGCAAGCCTTAGTGCTTGAAACGCCCTTTACAGCGGCAGTTGATGTAGCGGCAGAGCGCTATCCCTTTATGCCTGTTGCCAAATTACTCAAGGATAAATTTCTTTCTCGTGAGTGGATAAAAGACGTTGATGAGCCTTTATTCATTGGGCATGGAACAGCAGATAAGGTTATTCCAGTTCAGCATGGCAAGGATTTATTTGCTTTGGCAAAAAATGGTCAAGAATTGTGGATTGTTGAAGGTGGGACGCATGGTGATTTGTGGGAGAGGGGATTGTGGGATCGTATTGATGAGTTTTTGCAGAAGTAGAGGTGAGAATTTTAGGTTTGTGTGCCTCACCACTTTATGCCTTTACCCCCACCACTTTATGCCTTGCCCCCACCCCTAGCCCCTCCCCGCGAGGGGGAGGGGAACTTAAGATTTACAGTTTGATTAGTTTAAGACAAACTCAAACCGCTTCCCTCCCCCCTTGCGGGGAGGGATTGAGGGTGGGGGGTTAAGTAAAATTTCTTTACCAAACAACGATAAATCACTCTAATCTACAACCAACACAATCTTTCCATAATGCTCTTTTGCTTCAAAAGCATGATGGGCTTTTGTTGCTTCTTCAAGCTTGAAGGTGCGAATATGTTGTGCTTTGATTTTTCTTTCATTTAGTGCTGGCCAAATTTTATTTTTTAGCCCTTGCGCAATTTTTGCTTTTATCTGACTATTTTTAGGCCCTAAAGTTGAGCCAAAAATTGTTAAGTTTTTCAGCAAAATAGGTGCGATGTTTATCTCGGCCTTTGCACCGCCTAAAAATGCTAGTTGAATAATTGTTGCGCCATGTGCTGCGGTTTTTATATTGCGTTTTAGATATGTGCCGCCAACCACGTCTATAATTCTATCAACGCCTTTTCCATTGGTAATTTTTAGCACTTCTTCAACAAAATCTTGTTCTCTATAATTGATGATATAATCTGCGCCAAGCGTTCTAACATAATCTGCTTTTACCTTTGATGAAACACAACAAATGATTGTTGCGCCGAACAATTTTGCTATTTGAATAGCGCTTGCACCAATGCCGCCTGATGCGCCATGCACCAGCACGAACATATTTTTCTTGAGTTTTGCTTTCATTATTAGAGTTTGATAAATGGTGAAAAAAGTTTCAGGTAGAGTTGCTCCTTCAATAAAGCTCCAATCCTTTGGTAATGGCAGTACTTGCCCAAATGGAACATTGACATAATTTGCATAAGCACCACCATTACAAAGCGCTACAATTTTATCGCCAATTTTCCAGTTGCCAGCCTTTTCGCCAACAAAGGCAATTTCGCCAGCGACTTCTAAACCAAGCCATTTGGCATTTTGTTTAGTTGGTTGATAAAACCCATTTCGTTGTAAAATATCAGGGCCATTTATACCGCAAGCTTTAACTTTGATAGTTATTTCATTAGGCTTTGGTGCATTAAGAGTGCGGCTTTTAAATTGCAAGGTTTCTGGCGCACCAAAATCAGAAATATAAATTGCTTTTATTTGCTTTGGGAATCTCATATTATTTTTTAACGTGAAATTTGATTTATTGGCAAGGGAGAAAAAAATGGAAGAAGATGAGGTCAAAAAGAAAATTGAGCATGAAATTGGTGAAAACCTAGATGATGTTTCAGTTGATGAATTAAATTTAAGGATAGGATTATTAGAAAATGAAATTATTCGCTTGCAAGGCTCAATAAAACAAAAACGACAATCGCAATTAAAAGCTGAAGCGATGTTTAAGTTTTGACCTTAAGTTTTAGCCTATAAAAATAGTAAATAATTTGCTGGTTTATGCGTTGTGAATTAATAAGGTTAAGAAAATGACTCTTATTAATATAAAATTAACTTCTTAACGCTAATCATTAGTTATACATATTTTTAAGGAACATATTTTTTTCTCCTTTTTATGATACCTCCCTGTTAACTTTCAGAGCCGTTTTTGCGGCTCTTTTTTTTGTCCAAAAACATTTTTTGATTATTACTTATTTGCGCATTAAGGAAAAATGCAACAAATTGGTGACAATATTTTTTTGTCAGTTACAATGAAATGACGTTATTTCTAGAGTGGATTAAATTTTGAGCGATAAAGATAATAAAACCGATGCTACTTCAATAGGGCCAAACCTTCTTTCAATAGGACCAAGCCTTTTGGCGTCAAAAGATTTTGATAGGCTATATTCACAGGGCATGGGATTAATTGAGGAGGTTGCGGCATATCTTGATGGGGAAGGGCGCAAGCAAAGCCGTGAACTTAATCGTGAAGCTGCTTTTGTCTATGCCAGCGAATCTATGCGCTTAACTACTCGATTGATGCAAATGGCTTCTTGGTTATTGTTGCAAAGAGCAATAAGGGAGGGAGAAGTAACCTCAAACAATGTAATTGATGAAAAAGAGAAAATAAAATTCCTTACATCTACGTCTGATAAATCAGGACCGGGTTGGAGTGATTTGCCTTCAAAACTATTAGATTATATTGAAAAAGGTGAGCATCTATATGAGCGGGTTATTCGTGTTGATAGGCTTGATAATGAATCTATTGAGGAAATACAAGTTGAAGCAGAGAAATCTCTCGAAGTGGCAGGAGGAATTGCTGAGCAATTTTCTCGTCTAAATGCAGCATTTGGAAAAGATAAAAAATCTGATTAAGATTAGGGATTTATTATAAATAAAAAACCCGACCAAATGGATCGGGTTTGATAATTTCTTTATATCTCTAAATTTAACCCAACATACCTTTGAATTTTTCCTTAAAGCGAGAAACACGTCCGCCACGATCTAATAATTGTCCAGTTCCGCCAGTCCATGCTGGGTGAGTAACAACATCAATATCAAGTTTTAGAGTGTCGCCCTCTTTGCCGTAAGTTGAGCGGGTTTCAAATTCATCTCCATTTGTCATCACTACTTTAATCGTGTGATAATCTGGGTGCAGGTCTTTTTTCATATAACTACTCTTAATTGTAAAATTGGCTCGTACTTTACGAGAAATATAGATTTGGTGCTTTCTAGCTAAGTTATTATAAAACTGCAAGAGGAGAATTGTTGTTTTTGTGAAGCAATTTGTTGCGCCTTGTGCAATGAGGGTTTATGTAGGATAAAATTTCCAACGAAAAGATTTTTTATGAGTGATATAAAATCAAAAATTGATATTGTTAAAGACAATGATGCTAAGAAAAAGCCTGCTAAATTAAAGCCATTAAGAGCCTTAGTCCCGTTTCTAATCAAATATCCTGTGCGCCTTATACTTACTTTGATATTTTTGTTGCTTGCAGCTGCTTTGTCTTTAGCAATTCCTATATTGCTTGGCGGTATTATTGATGAGGGGTTTGTTACACAAAATCTTGATAAAGTATTTCAATATGGTTTGGCAATAATTGGGGTTGCCACAATCATGGCCGCAGCAAGCGGGTTTAGGTTTTATTTTATTTCTATTATTGGGGAGCGGGTTTTAACCGATTTGCGCCGTGAGGTTTTTAATCGTCTATTATCACTCGATGCTAGTTTTTTTGATGTTCATCGAGTTGGTGAATTAACTTCTCGCCTAAATGGAGATGTAGCTACTATTCGTGGGGCTATTGGCTCAAGCGCTTCTGTTGCTTTGCGCTCTTTAGTCATATTAATTGGCGCGCTGATTATGATGTTTCTTACCTCGCCAAAATTAGCTTTTAGCGTAGTAATTATTGGCCCATTGGTTGTTATTCCGATAGTTTTATTTGTGCATCGTTTGCGAGCTATGTCGCGCACTACTCAAGATAGGCTGGCCGATATTAGCGCTATGGCAACAGAAATTTTAAGTTCAATAAAAACTGTTAAGGCATTTGTACAAGAAAAAATACAAATAGAAATATTTTCTAAACGCTCAGAGCAAAGCTTTGATGCTGAGGCAAGAAGGCTGTTAGCTAGGTCATTTTTGGTAGCTCTAGTAATTTTTCTTGCAACTGTTGCTTTGTTACTTGTGATTTGGTTTGGCGCACGGGCGGTATTTGCGGGTGATGTAAGTGAGGGGCAATTAGTGCAATTTTTGGTCTATGCGCTTATGGCTTCTAGTTCATTAACTAATATGTCTGATATTTGGGGCTCGTTACAAACAGTTGCTGGAGCGACAGAACGCTTAATTGAAATATTACAAACTAAACCAAAGATAATTGATCCGATTAAGCCTAAAAAAATGCCTGTGCCCTCGTTAGGCGAAGTAGAATTTAGAAATGTAGAATTTTCTTATCAAACAAGGAAAAATGATACGATATTACAGAGTGTTAGTTTTTTAGTAAAATCTGGAGAAACGGTTGCATTAGTTGGTCCTTCTGGTTCTGGCAAATCAACCATTTTTTCGCTTTTACATAGATTTTACGATATTGATGGTGGAAAAATCTTAGTTGATAGATTAAATATTTCTGATGTTAAGGCTTCTGATTTACGTTCTCAATTTGCATATGTTGAACAAGAATCAGTGATTTTTGCTGGAACTATTGCTGATAATATTCGTTTTGGAAAGCCAGATGCTAGCGATGAAGAAATAAGAAAAGCGGCAAAAGCTGCATTGGTTGATGAATTTGTTGATAAGTTAGAGCATGGCTATCAATCATTAGTTGGTGAGCGTGGATTAATGCTTTCTGGTGGGCAAAAACAACGTATAGCTATTGCTAGAGCCTTATTAAAAGACGCTCCTATCCTGTTACTAGATGAAGCAACAAGTGCGCTTGATGCGCAAAGTGAGCATAAGGTACAACAAGCGCTAGAGCATTTAATGGTTGGGCGTACCACTATTGTTATTGCACATCGTTTGGCAACTATTAGAGACGCTGACAGGATTTTGGTTATTGAGGCTGGCAAATTAATTGATAGCGGAACGCATGAAGAGCTTATTGCAAAGGGTGGTCGATATGCTGAATTGGCTGAGTTGCAATTTAATTCTTTGTAAAAAATCTTATATAAGTGAGAGAAATATTATTCCGTTAGCTTAAATTCTATACGGCGATTTGCTCGATAGACTTCGTCACTATCACCAAACTCTAGCGGTGAAAATTCACCAAAGCCAGCCGCTACTAAGCGATTTGGCGATACGCCTTGCTCTATGAGTAATTTTGCAACTGAAATTGCTCTTGCGGCACTAAGTTCCCAATTTGAGGGGAATTGTACTGTTGCTATTGGGCGAACATCTGTATGTCCATCTATGCGTAAAACCCAATTTATTTCGGGCGGGATTTCTGTTTCTAATTGTAAAATTGCATCACCTAGTTTGGCAATTTCATTTGCACCAGCATCTGAAATATGAGCCTCACCAGCATCAAATAAAACTTCTGATTGAAATACAAAACGATCACCAACAATTTTAATATCTGATCTATCAGCTAATATCTCACTTAAGCGCCCAAAAAAGTCTGATCTATAACGTGAAAGGTCTTGCACACGTTGTGCTAGTGCTAAATTAAGCCTTTTGCCAAGATCAGAAATGCGGGTAGTTGATTCACTATCGCGTGCTTCTGATGCGTCAAGCGCTTGCTCAAATGCACCAATTTGGGCTCTTAAAGCAGATAATTGTTGATTAAGCAGTAAAAGTTGCGCCGTTGCTTCTCGAGATATTTCTTGCTCGGATGATAATTCAGAACTTAATGAGCTGATAGTTGTATCTTTATCGCTTAATCCAGTACCAATTCCAGCAATTTGGCTTGAAAGATTGTCTTTGTCAGCCTTTGTACTAACAAGGGTTGCGCTTAAACTTGAGATAGTTGCTTCAAGATCATCTGCGCCCGACTGCTCTAATTGTAATAATTCGGTGAGCTCGGCAATTTGTGAATTTAGTTTTGAGAGGGCTGTATCTTTACCCAATAATTCTTGGCCTAAAAAGAATTGCGCTAGAACGAATAAGGATAAAAGAAAAATAATTACCAATAAAAGCGAAGAAAGCGCATCAACAAAACCGGGCCAATAATTGGATCTTTGATTATTTCGTTTTGATAAATATCTGGCCATTAGTTATTTATTTAATCCTAATTTGCTTTATTATTATCTTCACGCAAAATTGCGGCAATTAAATCACGTAACTGCTTATTGGTTTCACTTTGCTCATTAATGAAATTTCTTAAATCTGCTTGCTCGGCTCTTATGTGTTTTACCAAACCATCAATACCATGAGCTAACTCTGCCATTGCACGAATGGCATTTTGCGAAGAATTATTGTCTTTCATACTTGAGCCTAATTGCTCAATCATTGCTTGCATTTCATCACCCGAAACCCCAAGCCCGCTGGCCTGCATTGCCGTTACTGGGTGATCAAGTTCAGTCATTGAGGCCATCCAATCTTCAAGTTCGGTATAAAAAGCGTTTTGTGCTTGGCCTGTTTGTAAATCTAAAAAGCCCAAAATAAGCGAGCCAGTGAGACCAAAAAGAGAAGAAGAAAACGCCGTGCCCATACCGCTTAGTGGTGCTTGTAGGCCGTCTTTTAGAGTGCTAAATGAATTTACCGCATCACCTTCCCCAACATCTAGCCCTTGAATAACTTCTGAAACTGAACCAACAGTTTGCAATAGGCCATAAAATGTTCCTAATAATCCTAAAAACACCAATAGGCCTGTGAGATATCGGGAGGTTTCTTTGGCTTCTTCAAGCCGCATACCAACGCTATCTAAAATTGAGCGTAATGAGGCTGGGGTAATAATAGCTTCTCCCAAGCGCTCACGCATAATACCCGCAACAGGGGCAAGCAAAATTGGTGGTTTTATAGTTATGTCACTTTCGCCACTTTGCAGTGAATTAACCCATCTAACTTCTGGGAGTAGCCTAAGCACCTGCCTAAAGCTAAGGGCAATACCAATGAATAAAACAAATAATATAAGTCCATTGATAAACGGATTAGACCAAAATGCGCTAAGTAGTTGAACAAAAAGAATAGCGCCAACCAACCCTATTAAAACAAGAAAAATGATTATCTTGATTAAATAAATAATTGGATTGCTTAGATGATATGGACTATATTTTTCTGTCATAATTATTGGCACACTAATAGTTAAAGTTGATAGTTAGTCTTAACTCTAACTAGTGAGCAACATTATGACAATGGTAGCGTGAAGTAATTTTTATAAAAACTTGGTGAGCTTAATCAATCGCTTTTAGGGCTTTTAGCAAAGATCCATGAATTTGCTCATTACCTGCCAATACTTCACCCTTTTCTATTGCTTTATCCTTGCCACTTAAATCAGTAACAAAACCACCAGCTTCTCTAACTAATAATAAGCCAGCAGCAATATCCCAAGGAGATAGTTTTGCTTCCCAATAGCCATCAAAACGGCCAGCGGCAAGCCATGCTAAGTCGGTACATGCTGAGCCAGTGCGCCTAATGCCAGCGCAAGTTGGGGAAATAGCGGCGAGTTGTTTCATTGCTTTTGCATCATTGCTCGTGCCAGTTACTTTTATGCCAGTTGACAGCACTGCATCTGCAAGTTTTTTACGGCCTGCAACACGCAAGCGTCGATTATTTAACCATGCGCCTGCGCCTCTTTCGGCAGTATATAATTCTTCCATAATTGGATTATATATAACTGAAGCAACAATTTCGCCATTGCGCTCAAGTGCAATAGCTACTGCAAAAAGCGGAATTGAATGTAAAAAATTTGTTGTGCCATCAAGCGGGTCTATAATCCAGCGATGTTGCCCATCGCTCCCTTTAACTTCGCCGCCCTCTTCCATTAAAAAAGAATAGGTGGGGCGGGCATATTGTAATTCTTCAAAAATTATTTTCTCAGCGCCTTTATCGGCATTTGATACAAAATCTGCAGGCCCTTTGCGGCTTACTTGCAGGTTTTCAACTTCGCCAAAATCACGAGTGAGCGATCGTCCAGCTTTTGAAGCTGCTTGACACATAATATTTAATATTGCTGAACGAGCCATATTAATTCCTTAAAAATATTTGTTAAAATCTAATCGGAGCGGCGTAAATAAGTAACTTCTTGCGTATCAACGACAATTTTTTCGCCCTGATTAACAAATGGTGGCACCATAACTTTAACGCCATTTTCTAAAATTGCAGGCTTAAACGAATTGGCTGCCGTTTGCCCCTTAACTACGGGCTCGGTTTCAGAAACTTCTAAAATCACATTTTGCGGCAAAGCAATACCAAGTGGTTTTTCTTCATAAAGTTCAACCTGAACATTCATGCCATCTTGTAAAAACGCAACCTTATCACCAACAAATTCACTTGAAAGCTCTAGCTGTTCATAGGTTTCTAAGTCCATAAATACCAACATATCACCCTGCTCATATAAGAATTGGAACTTTTTTTGCTCAAGGCGAACTTTTTCAACTGTTTCTGCGGAGCGAAAGCGCTGATTTAACTTAGTACCAGAAACTATATCTTTAAGTTCAACCTGTGCATAAGCGCCGCCTTTGCCCGGTTTTACATGATTTACCTTAACTGCGACCCACAAGCGATTATTATGCTCAATTACGTTTGAGGGGCGAATTTCATTGCCATTTATTTTCATTTTTTACTTCTTTGTTTATATCTTAAGGAGGCTTGTGCCCCAAAAGGAAAGAAATTTCAACCAGCGATAAGAATATATTTATATAGGATAGGGAAAGAGGTTAATTTTTAGGGAGAGGGTTTGGCCAAAAACGGGCTCTTTCTTCTGCTTTTGCTAAATCATTTGCACTTATTGAAATTAATAATCTATCAAGGCTCTTGTCAATTAGCCCCTGCCTTCTTGCTAAAGATCGCCACATAGCGGCTTGTTGTTGGTTTAGTCTAATTCCTTCTCCAACGGCTAGTAATTTTGCTAATCTATTTTGTGCAACAGGATTGCCGTTTTGTGCAGCACCTTGGTAATAAATTATCGCTTCTTTTAGATTGCGCTCAACTCCCTTGCCAAGATATAAAAGAGTTGCATATTCTACTTGTGCGGCGCTTAGTCCGTTATTTGCCGCTAGTCTAATTTGATTTGCACCAGCTTTAATATCTGGGGCAATTCCTGCGCCTTCAATTAGCATAATTCCATAATCATATTGTGCTTCAGAAATGCCGTAATTTGCAGCGGTTTTTAGTAAATTTGCGGCTAGTGATAAGTCTGGCAAAACATATTTGCCTTCAACGTGTAATAAGGCAAGATTATAAATTGCTTCTATATGGCCTAAATCTGCGGATTTTTTGAATAATTGCGCTGCTTTTTCACGGTTTTTTGGCACACCATCTCCTGCTTGATAAAGCAGTGCTAATTCAAAAGTTGCGTTAATATCGCCTGTTTTATCGGCTAACATATACCAATTTGCTGCAAGGGCTGAGTTTTTTGCAACACCTAATCCATTGGCATAAATTTGTGCTATTAGGGTTTGCGCTGATGCTTCTCCTAGCTCTGCTCGTGGCAGTGCTAGCTGTAATGCCGTTAAGAAATACCCACGTTGAAATGCGCCATATGCTTTATCTGTTGGTACACGTGGCCCAAAAATTTCTTGTGAGATTTTACTGGCTTCACTTATATCTTCGTTAGCTTTTGCCGCTGAAAACATGAATGCTGAAAACATAAATAATGACGTAAGTATAATTACTAGGGTTTTTAATAAAAATAATTTCATCTTGATAAAAACTCTATCATTTCTTTTGCACTTGAAAAATCAGTGAAATTAAAAGCCAAAAATTCAGTTTGTGGATTATTGCTCAAATCTTTATTTTTAATATTATAAATCGCTGGTACTTCAAATGTTTCTACCCACCAATTAGCTAAATCAAAACTATTACCTTCCTCTGCATTGGTTTCAGAAAAAAACACATAATCAACGCCCAATTCACCTTTTTCCATCGCTTCATGTTTGCTAGTAACATTGCCAGCACCAACTATCAGATCAGGCTTTAGCTCTTCAAGAGCCGCTTTAATGGTCTTTATATCCCCATCAATATGAACGCCATCAGCGCCAATGCTTTTTGTCAAATTTGGCTCATTATCCAGTAATAATGCACAGTCATGCGCCTTTGTTATTGGCAGGATTTGTTTTGCAATTTGCTCATATTCTGTTTGCTCATGCCCTTTAGACAATAATAAAGCAGCAACTGGAACATGCTTAAGCAATTCAGTAATGTTTTGCAAAAGCTGTTTAATTTTTCCATTTGCTGGAATTATGATAAATATTTGTTGATCCATGAAATATCTTAAAGCTCTAAATATTGGCAAAACTTAGATGTTGTTTTGGGCTAGTTTTTATCCCGATTAGCTTTTAACGCCTCAATAGCAGGGAGTGGTTTACCCTCCATCCACTCAAGAAAAGCCCCCCCAGCGGTTGAAATATAAGTGAAACTATCACTAACACCAGCTTTTGCAAGCGCTGCTACCGTATCGCCGCCTCCTGCAACTGAAACTAAATCATTAAATTTGGTGCGTTTGGCAACATGTTTTGCTATTTCAACAGTCCCTGCATCAAATGGTTCATATTCAAATGCCCCTAAAGGGCCATTCCAAATAACTGTCTTTGCTTCGTCAATCGCACCCTTTATGCGCTCGATGGAGGCTGGGCCAATATCTAAAATCATGCCATTTGGATCAATCGCATCAAGACCATAAAAGCGATGTTTAGCATTTGCCTTAAACTCCCAAGCAACATTAGCATCGATTGGTAGAATTATTGCACAATGTTCCTTATCGGCTTTATCCATAATTTTGTTAGCAATACCTGCCAAATCCCTCTCACATAAAGAATTGCCAATGCCTATTCCCATTGCATAGAGAAAAGTATTTGCCATGCCACCGCCAATTACCAAGCCATCAACTTTTTTAAGTAGGTTTTCTATTAAATCAATTTTGCTAGAAACTTTTGCCCCACCAATTATGGCAATCACTGGGTGGCTCGGATTATCTAGGCCAGAAGAGAGCGCTCTAAGTTCTTTTTGCATGGCTCGCCCTGCATAAGAGGGCAATAAATGCGCAATGCTTTCAGTTGAAGCATGGGCACGATGGCTTGCTGAAAAAGCGTCATTTACGTATATTTCGCCCAAACTTGCCATACGCTTGGCTAATTCTTTGTCGTTTTTTTCTTCACCCTCATGAAAGCGAGTATTTTCCATTAAAAAGACTGAACCAAGCGGCGCGTCATCAATTATTTTCTTAGCCTCGCTAACGTCATTCCAGTTGGTTTTTATAAAAATAACCTTGTGATTAAGAACTTCCTCAACCGCACTTACCACCTGCTCAAGCGACATTTTAGGAACTGTTTGTCCGTTGGGGCGAGAAAAATGAGAAAGTAAAATAGCTTTGCCATTGATTTTTATAATATCTCGAATGGTTGGCACAGAACGAGAAACCCTAGTGCTATCAGTTACCTTGCCGTCCATAATCGGTAAGTTAAAATCTACCCGAACCAATACATTCTTGTGTCTAAGGCTGACATCATCAAGATTGGGTAAATTATACATAATGCGCTCCGTGTGGTTCGTAATTCTTAAAAAACGACTCTTAACATAGTCTATAAGTTTTATGAGAATAATTCAAACAAAAGGGACAAAATTTTATGAATGTGAAGGGGTTATTCTTTTACATCCCAATAGGGCTGTCCAGCAAAGCGTTCTATCAAAAAATCGATAAAGGTTCGCACTCGTTTTGAGAGGTGACGGGTTTGGGGATAAACAAGGTAAGCATTTAGATGCGGAATTGAGTAATTTCTTAATATAGGGAGAAGTGTTTTATTTTGCAGGCTTTGGCTTATAATAAAGGTCGGCAATATCGCAATTCCGTGGCTAGACAATGCCATATTTTGCAAGAAATCACCATTATTTGCTATCATTTTTATAGGGGTTTTTACGCTTTGTACCTGCCCATCTGTGTCTATAAATTTCCAAGCATTTCCGCTTGAATATTCATAGTGTAATCCTGAGTGAGTTTTTAACTCTTTGGGGTGTTGTGGTGTGCCATTTTTTGCCAAATAATCAGGGCTTGCACAAATACGCATTTCTATGGGGGCAATTTTACGTGCTATTAGCGCAGAGTCTTTAAGATCCCCTATACGGATAGCAAGGTCATATCCCTCTTCAATTAAATCAACCTGTCTATCTGAAAAATTCAAATTAATTTTTATCCCTGAATGTTGTTTAGCGAAATCATCAATCGTTGAGGTGAGATGTAATAAGCCAAATGATGAAGGCACGGCTACATTTATAGAGCCTTTTAATGCTAATAAATTACTTGAAATATCCGCATCTAATTCTGATACGTCACTTAAAATTTGCGTAGCACGTTGATAATAGCTGTGCCCAACCTCTGTAAGGCTAGAGGTTCTTGTTGTGCGGGTTAATAAAGTCACACCTAGCCGACGTTCTAATTCTGAAAGCCTTCGGCTGATGGCTGATTTAGCAATGCCAAGTTGGTCAGCAGCTTTACTAATACTGCCTGCGTCAACAATTTTGACAAAGACCTTCATTTCTAAAAAATGGCTCATTATTGTTCTTACTATTAGGACAAAGAGTTCTTTTATAGCGCCTTTATTCTAATAATGGCAAATGTTATATAGAAACTGTAAGTGTTCTAAGCACGTTCTCAATAAATGCCTTCTTCATCAAAATAAGGAAATTGAAATGCCACAACAAGTACCAACAAGCCGTAAAATCATACATATGAGCGCTGGTATGCCAGCTTCTGATGGTGACGGCGTGAAATTAATGAGATTTATTGGGTCAGATGATATTAATATGGTAGATCCATTTTTGCTTTTGGATTTATTTGGTACAGATGAGCCTGAAGATTACATTGGCGGCTTCCCCTCTCATCCTCATCGTGGCTTTGAAACGGTGACCTATTTGCTGGCTGGGCGTATGCGCCATAAGGATAATGCGGGTCATGAAGGGGTGATTGAGGCGGGTGGTGTGCAATGGATGAGCGCCGCTCGTGGGATTATCCACTCTGAAATGCCTGAGCAAGAGAATGGTTTGTTGCAGGGTTTTCAACTTTGGATAAACCTGCCTGCTACGGAAAAAATGAAGCCACCTGCTTATCAAGAATTCTCACCAGATGAGATAGCTGTAGAAACACGTCTAGATGGCACAATCATTAAAATCATTGCAGGGCAGACAGATAATGGCACGCAGGGGCCTGTGAAGAAAATAACGACAGGACCTTTATATTTAGATGTGCAACTCGGTAAAGACGCAAATTTCAGCCAGCATATTCCAACTAGTCATAGTGTGGTTATTTATATGATTGAAGGTGCCGCATTAATTGGTGAAGAAAAATCAACTCTTTCTCAAGGTCATTTAGCAGTGCTCGGGGAAGGGAATCGAATTGAGCTGGTTAGCGAAAAAACAGGCGCTGATGCAAGGTTTTTAGTTATTGCTGCTAAGAAAATAGGAGAACCCGTAGCACGGGGCGGGCCTTTTGTTATGAATACAAGAAAAGAAATATTGCAAGCATTTGACGATTATCGTCAAGGCAAGTTTTAAGGATAAGCCTATGGGATTATTACAGAACGGAAAATGGGTAGATAAGTGGTATGATACTAAAGCGTCCAAAGGCCGCTTCATGCGCTCTGAAGCACAATTTAGAAACTGGGTAACGCCAGATGGTGCGGCAGGAATAACAGGAGTTGGCGGTTTTAAAGCGGAAGCTGGACGCTATCATCTTTATGTCTCTCATGCCTGCCCGTGGGCGCACCGCACGATGATTTTTCGTGCGTTAAAGGAATTGAATGATATGATTTCAGTTTCTGTTGTGCACTGGTATATGCGTGAGCATGGCTGGACATTTAATAGCGGCTCTGGCGTGATTGCCGACAGTGTGAACAATAGTGAGTTCATGTATCAGGTTTATACGGCGGCTGATTCTAATTATAGCGGACGCGTGACAATTCCGGTGTTATGGGACAAAAAAACAGGAACTATTGTAAGCAATGAATCTTCGGAAATCATTCGTATGTTTAACACGGCCTTTGACAATATCGGTGCTAAGCAAGGTGATTATTATCCAAAAACCTTGCGCCCTGAAATAGACGCACTTAACGCGCGAATTTATACGACATTGAATAATGGTGTCTATAAATCTGGGTTTGCTACAACCCAAGAGGCCTATGAAGGTGCTGTTATCCCTTTGTTTGAAACGCTAGATTGGCTTGAAGATATTTTATCTAGGCAAAGATATTTAACTGGTGATAATTTAACAGAAGCAGATTGGCGTTTATTTACCACACTCATTCGGTTTGATCCTGTTTATGTTGGGCATTTTAAATGCAATCTTAAACGTATAGAGGATTACCCAAACTTATCTAATTTTATCCGTGAATTATACCAACATAAAGGTATCGCTAAGAGTGTGTATATGGATCATATAAAAAACCACTATTACGCCAGTCATGATACGATTAACCCAACAGGCGTTGTTCCACTTGGGCCTGAACAAGACCTAAATATACATCACGATCGAAGTCGATTTTAGTTTTTATACTCTTAGGTTTAATTGCAAATAAAAACTATAGAGTTTTACCAATCGCAACGGCCACATCAATCATGCGGTTTGAAAAACCCCATTCATTATCATACCAGCTTACTACTCGTACAAATCGCTTGCCTATTACTTTGGTTTGCGCTGGTGCAAAATTTGAGGAATGTGGGTCATGATTAAAATCTATTGAAACCTTTGCCTCTTCATCATAATCAAAAATGCCTTTTAAGCGAGAGCTATTGGCGGCATCTTTGGCTATTTGATTTATTTCATCAGTGCTTGTGTCTTTATTGGCAACAAATGACAGGTCAACCAATGAAACATTTGGAGTTGGTACACGAACCGAAGAGCCATCTAACTTACCAATTAATTCTGGCAATACTAGACCAACAGCTTTTGCGGCGCCTGTTGAAGTTGGTATCATAGAAAGTGCTGCTGCACGAGCCCGATAAAGATCGGAGTGCATTGTATCAAGTGTTGGCTGATCACCAGTATAGGCATGAATTGTTGTCATAAAACCATGTTCAATCCCTACACTATCGTTTAGGATTTTTGCCATTGGCGCAAGGCAATTTGTGGTGCAAGAAGCATTGGAAATTACTAAATGCTCGCTTGAAATAAGCTCATCATTTACGCCCATAACAACGGTTAAATCAGCGCCAGCAGAAGGCGCTGAAACTAGCACACGTTTTGCACCAGCTTCAAGGTGCATAGAAGCTTTATCTTTTGCTGAAAAAATACCAGTACATTCAAGCGCAATATCAACATCTAACTCGCCCCAAGGTAGAGCCTTAGGATCACGAATTGCAAATACTTTTATTGGTCCACGACCAACGTCGATAGTGTCACCGTCAACCTTAACTTCACCATTAAATTTGCCATGCACTGAATCATAGCGAAATAGGTGTGCATTGGTTTCAACAGGCCCTAAATCATTAATCGCAACTACTTTAATATCGGTGCGACCTTCTTCAATAATAGCACGTAGGATATTGCGTCCAATACGACCAAATCCGTTAATAGCTACATTTACTGTCATGATGTTCTCCTTATATATTTTTTAATCCGATAGTTTTTGTTTCACTACGTCAACAATCGCCGCGGCGCTAATATTAAAATGCTGATATAAATCGCTAGCTGGCGCACTAGCACCAAAGCTATCCATTCCGATAAATATTCCATTGTCTCCAAGCAATCTATCCCAACCCTGACGAACACCAGCTTCGATACCTATGCGAAACCTTGCGCTGCCTTTTATGCAGCGTTGATAATCTTCGTCCTGAGCATAAAATAATTCAAAACAAGGCACTGAAACCACTCGTGCTGAAATATTTTGCTCTAGCAATTTTTCATAGGCATCAAGCGCAATAGCAACTTCGGTGCCGCTAGCAAAAATAACAATATCAGCATCATTATTGCCAATGACACTATATGCGCCTTTGGCACAAAGGTTTTTCTCACTAAATTCAGCTCGAATAGCTTTTGTGCCTTGACGGGAAAGCGCTAAAATTGCTGGTGCAGTTTTATCATTTAATGCTAATTGCCAACATTCTGCGGTTTCGCTGGCATCGCTTGGACGATAGACCTTGATATTTGGCATGGCACGAAACGAGGCTAAATGCTCAACTGGTTGGTGGGTTGGACCATCTTCACCTACTCCAATAGAATCATGGGTCATTACGTGAATGGTACGAATTTCCATCAATGCGGCCAAGCGAATTGCGGGGCGTGCATAATCTGAAAAAATGAAAAACCCGCCAGAATAGGGTAATAGGCCGCCATGTAATGCAATGCCGTTCATCATAGCTGCCATAGCGTGTTCACGAACGCCATAATTAATAAAACGCCCTGAGCGCTCATCAGCAGAAAAATCACTCATATCTGTGGTTTTCGTAAGGTTTGAGCCAGCTAAATCGGCTGAACCGCCCATAGTTTCGCTTAAAATAGGATTTATTATTTCAAGCGCCATTTGTGAACTTTTGCGAGTTGCAACATTTGGCATATCTTTGATATATTGTTTTTTCAATTCAAGAATTGCATTTTCAAGATCAGAACTTATGTCGCCACGCAAACGGCGCTTAAATTGCGCCCCTTTTTCGCCATTTAATTTTTCAAATTGTTTTTCCCAACTAACACGTAACTTGGTCGAACGCAGCCCAGCCAAACGCCAAGCGTCAACAATATCTTGCGGTAAATCAAATGGCTCATTTTCCCAGCCAAGATTTTCACGAATGCCTGCTGCTTCTTCCTGTCCATAAGGGCCGCCATGCGCCTTTGGCTTGCCTGCCTTTGTTGGTGCGCCAAAACCTGCAATAGTTTTACAAGCAATAAGAGTTGGCTTTTCGCTTTGCTTTGCACTTGTTAGAGCTTGAGCAATTTCAACTTCATTATGACCATCAATAGAAATTACGTTCCAGCCATAGGTCTTAAAGCGTTCTCTTTGGTCAGTGCTATCAACTAGTGAAATATGCCCATCTATTGTGATGTCATTATCGTCCCATAAAACGATAAGCTTATTTAATTTTAGATGGCCAGCTAATGAGCAGGCTTCATGAGAAATGCCTTCCATCAAGCAACCATCACCAATTAGGCAATAAGTATAGTGATCAACTAATTCTTGCCCAAATTCGGCTCTTAGCTTTTCTTCTGATAGTGCCATGCCAACAGCATTTGCAATGCCCTGACCAAGTGGGCCTGTGGTTGTTTCAACCCCTTCGAGATGGCCAAATTCTGGGTGGCCAGCGGTTTTTGCTCCTAATTGGCGAAAATCTTTTAAGCCTTCAATAGTTGAGCCTTTATATCCCAACAAATAAAGCGCAGAATAGAGCAACATAGAGCCATGACCTGCTGAAAGCACAAATCTATCTCTATCAAACCAATTTGGGTTTTTGGGGTCAAATTTAAGGAATTTGGTAAAAAGTACGGTTGCAATATCAGCAGCTCCAAGAGGTAGGCCTAAATGCCCGCTTTTTGCTCTTTCAACACAATCAAGTGATAGAATGCGAATAGCGTTTGCCATATCTTTTTGTGATTTTTTTGTTTTTTGTATCTGATTCATGTTTTGACGTCACATTTTTGTCTGTTATGTCTGATTTTTATAAGCGAACACATAGCAGGTAGGATAGTTGAGTCAATAGTTTTGAAGAGGCTTCTATAGCTAAATGTGAAGGTTTTTGTGTGTTTATATGTATAGATTCGATTGAACTATTGCCAAATCACGTTTCATTTGGCTTATTTGTACTATATCGTATACAAAAGTTTGGATTCGAAAAATTGGGTCGTTAAATGGATGGTATAAATAATAATGATAGTTTAGAAATTGCCAATAAGCGTATGGAGCGGGCAATGGAACGGCTTGAAAAAAGCGTTGAGGCTTTTAGCGAGCAGGGATTAGTTTTGTCTAAATTGCAAAATGATGTTGCGCTACTTTCGCAACAAAAAAACGAATATGCTATTAAATATAATCAAGTTGCAAAGCGAGAAAAAAAGCTCGATAAAACTGCTAGCGAGGTTTCGTTACGTCTTGTTGATGCAATGGAAACTATAAAATCTGTGTTGGTGAAATAGGGATTTATTATGTCAGAAGTCAACATCGAAATAAATGATCGCAAATATCGTATGGCGTGTGAAGACGGTCAAGAAAGCCGATTAGTGAGTTTAGGTGAGCGTTTGAATGGTTTTGTTGATGGTTTTAAGGGTGAATTTGGTGAAATTGGTGATAATCGTTTGGTTGTTATGGCGGGGATTGCGGCGGTTGATGCTTTAGATGAAGCCGAAGAAAAAATTGAAAAATTACGACAAGAGCTTGAATTAATTACCTCTCAAGGGGAAAGACTTGGCGGCGCTCATTTGGAGCTTGAAAAAAAGTTTGCAAAAAGCATATCCGATGTTGCTAGAAAAATTGAAGTAGTTGCCGATACTTTAGAGAAAACCACCAAATCTAATTCATAATATTTATTATTTCGCTTTTAATAAAATCAACCTTTGCGAAAATTCAAATAAAGCACTATATTAATATTGCTGCCTGATTTGTGATAGTCCATTCTTTAGGCCTTACGATCTTTAAGGGAGCTGTCCCTGACCAGACCCGTGGGTTTGGATATACGGTGCCCACCTATACTATAGGTTTCTTAAGATTACAGACTAAACGGTTAGGCGGCAATTTTGAAAGTTTAGATATTTGAAGAAAATAATAAATAAATCAGAATTACGAAATGAGGCAAAAGCAAAACGTGCGGCACTTTCTTCAAACTTTATGCTACAAGCGGCAAATCAGGCTGCTGAAATTTTTCTACAAAATATTCCCCTTGAAAAGGTAAATGTCATTGCCGCTTATTATGCAATGAATAATGAGCTTAAGATCTTGCCACTTGTTGAAAAATTATGGGCAAAGAATAAGCAAATATGTTTGCCTAGTGTGATTGAGAATAATCAGCCAATGATATTTAGGGCTTGGCAAAGGGGCGATGAGCTAATTGATGGGGCGCATAATATAAAAGTGCCAGATGAGAATGCACCAATTTTAGTGCCTGATATTATTATTATGCCGCTAGTGGCGTTTGACAAAAAAGGCAACAGGCTTGGTTATGGTAAGGGATATTATGATAGGACGATTGCCCAAATGGATAAAAAGCCTTTATTGGTTGGATATGCATATAGCGTGCAAGAAGTTGAAAAGATTGAACATGAAAGCCATGATGTGCCGCTTGATTATTTGGTCAGTGAAAAAGAAGTGAGAAAGTTTTAATGCGGATTTTATTTTTGGGCGATGTGGTTGGCAAAACAGGGCGCAAAGCCATTAGTGAAAGATTGCCCTCATTGATTGAGCAATTAGCTTTGGATTTTGTGATTATAAATGGTGAAAATGCGTCGCACGGGCGTGGGCTTACCGAAAAACATTATAATGAATTATTGGCGGCTGGTGCTGATGTGGTAACGCTTGGCGATCATGCGTGGGATCAAAAAGAAACATTAGGCTTTATCGCCAGAGAGCAAAACCTTGTGCGCCCAATAAATATGGCAAAGGGAACACCAGGACGTGGTGCGACTTTGGTTGCGGCAAAAAACGGCAAGCAAGTTTTAATAGTGCAGGGCTTGGGGCGAGTATTTATGAACCCAATAGATTGCCCATTTTTAGCGATTGAAGAAGCCATAGCGCAATGCCCGCTTGGCGAAATGGCGGACGCAATAGTGGTTGATTTTCATGTTGAAGCAACCTCTGAAATTCAGGCAATGGGACATTTTTTAGATGGACGAGCTTCGCTAGTGGTCGGCACGCACACCCATATTCCAACATCAGACCAACGAATATTAAAGGGCGGCACTGGGTTAATGAGTGATGCTGGAATGTGCGGCGATTATGACAGTATTATTGGCGTTACAACAGATGAGCCACTAAATCGGTTTCTTACTGGTGTGCCAATGGGAAGATTTATCCCTGCGGAAGGGGAGGCAACGCTTTGTGGCGTGGTGATTGAAACTGATGATAGAAGCGGATTGTGTGAGAGCATTATGCCGCTTAGGGTTGGTGGGGTTTTGGGGCAGGTGGGGCTTTAGGGGTAGATGCTAAAATTAGATCATTTTGCTTTTGGTATTTTTGAGCTTAAAAGCGGCATTTCTCAGATGAGTGAAATATTAGGCGCTCATCCTATTGGGGGCGGTAAGCACCTGCTTTTTGGTACTCACAATGCTTTATGGCGAATAGAAACTAACTCATATCCAATTTATCTTGAGGTAATTGCCATTGATTATGATGCAATTACTCCTGCTCGATCTCGTTGGTTTGGGCTTGATGATCCATTGGTTCAGGCTCGCATTGAAAATAAACCAAGTCTTTTGACCTTTATTGCAAACACTGCTGATATAAATAATGCTAGCAAAAATATGCCTCAAAATGTTGGTGAAGCAATTAAGGTGAGCCGTGATGATTTAAGTTGGAAGTTTTCTCTTTTAGATGACGGATCATTAATTGATAATGGTGCTTTGCCTTATCTTATAGAATGGCCAAAAGGGGTAAAGCCAGTTGATAATATGGCAGAGCAAAATATTAGGTTATTGTCTATGGGTGGCGCACGTTTAAGCGAGTTAGATATAGATTTGCCATGTGAGGTAAAAACTACAAATGCAAAGTTAGAGCTTGTTTTGCTTTCAGCTCGAAATGAGCAATGTTATTTTTCGACTTGAATTTATTCTCCGTTGTCATACCGTGTTTGACACGGTATCCATTTGCGCTATCAGGCTATATCATCAATAGTGGTTTTGTGTGTGTTTCACCATTGAGAACAATGCTAAAATAGTGCTTGTTTGTGGGTGTAATGGATGCAGTAAATTCACAAACGAAGTGCAACACTATGATAAGGTGTTTGT